>DQTU01000132.1 GCA_015662615.1 Campylobacterales bacterium
ATCACCATGGGATATCTCGGCTACTATCTGTTTACTCTATTTTTGAGTAATATTTTCAATTTTGAAGCACCAGCAATTGGTTGGGGATATCTTGTTTTTATCTTTACTGATATCATATTGGCATTCATACTACTATGAAAAATCGTATTAACTTTATCATTATTATCTTTGCACTTTTTTGGATTCTTCTACTCTCACGCCTATACTTTTTAAGTATCAAATCAAATAAATACTACCAAGAACTAGCCAATCGAAATATCATAAATATTGAATACCTAACTCCTACTCGTGGAGAGATAAAAGATAGAACTGGCTCTATAATTGCTATGAGCCGACTTGGGTTTAGTATCGCTCTAAAAGCACACATGAGTAAAAAATCAAAAGAGAAAGCTCTTTTAAAAAATATATCATTTATATCTTCACATTTTCCTAAACAAACAGTAGATAAACTCATAAAACTCTATAAGAGAAAAGATACTCCATACAACCATAAACCAATTAAAATCATCAGTTTTATACCCTATGAAGATATGATTGAGCAATTTGTTGCCTTTTCAAACTTCAATGATATCATCGTTAAACCCTCCTCAAGACGCTTTTATCCTTATGAAAATAGTGCATCTCACATTATAGGATATGTTGCAAAAGCAAACAAGAAAGAGATCGAAAAAAATAAGGTAGCTAAATATCTAGGTGTTGTCGGGAAAAATGGAATCGAAAAACAGTATGATGCCATACTTGGCGGAGAGATGGGAAAACGAGAAGTCAAAGTAACAGCAAGCAATAGAAAAATTGCACTTATCTATGAAACAAAACCAACAAGTTCAGATCTAACCCTCACAATAGATATGCGTTTGCAGGCATACATCAAAGAGATTTTCACAGATCAAAGCGGAGCCATCATCGTCATGGATGCTCATGATGGTTCTATACTAGCATCAGGAAGTTTTCCCGAGTATGATATCAATGCATTTGTACAGGGTATCAGTACTAAAGATTGGAAAACAATGATTACCGACCTTGACCACCCTTTTACGAATAAATTTATCCAAGGTCTTTATCCACCAGGTTCCTCAACCAAACCAGCTGTGGCTCTAAGTTTTTTAAACTCTGGCTTGGTAGATGAAAAAGAGCACTTTTTATGCAGTGGAGAACTCTGGCTTGGTAAAAGAAAATTTCGCTGCTGGAACAGTTACGGACATGGTAAAGTGAACATGAAAAGATCCATAAGTGAGAGTTGTGATGACTACTTTTACAAAGGCGGACTAAGAGTGGGCATCGATAAAATTTCAACTGATCTCATACGCTATGGATTTGGTAAAAAAACCTATATAGATTTACCAAATGAATTTATAGGAACCGTACCCAACAGAAACTGGAAAATCTATAAATTTGGAGAGTCATGGCACAAAGGAGAAACACTAAATACAGTCATCGGTCAAGGAGATTTTCTAGCCACACCTATGCAAATAGCGCGCTTTACAGCCATGATCGCAACCAACAAAGATATCGTACCGCACTTTATAAAAAAGGTAGACTCATTTGAGGTCAACTATACCTCACAAACTATATTTAACACCTTGGAACTTGACAAAGTAAAAATCATCAGAGAAGGAATGCTTGATGTTTGCTATGCTAAAAGAGGAACCGCAACTAAATATAACCATTCGATAATTACCATTGCTGGAAAAACAGGGACTTCACAAGTTGTCGGCATTCCACAAGAAGAGAAAGAACGAATGAGTGAAGATGATCTAAAACACTATCACAAGTCGCATGCTTGGTTTACAACCTATGGTCCCTATATAAATCCTAAATATGTAGTTACAGCACTTATCGAACATGGTAGTCATGGCGGAGAAGCAGCAGGAGAGTTAGTAAGTAAAATTTATAATAAACTTGTTGAGTTAGGTTATATACATAAAATGTATGTGAGAAAAGAGTATAGGCATCTGTTGGATAAAGAGACCAATAGCACTAAAGAGGCAAATCAAACAAAACCCTAAACCGACTAGAATCTATCAAGTCATCATTATAAATATACTCAAAAGATAAAGGAATTGGATTGCTATGCAAAAGTAACAGATCTAAATTTAGTCCAAAGGTATACTCTGAAAAATTCTCACTTTGATCATTTAAAAAAGTTATATCGTAGTAATTGTACTTCGCATATATGGACTCTCGTCTGAGTGAAAGGGGGATTGTAAAAGAGTAAGCATCAAAATTTAAAACTTTATAAATAGATATACCAGTTTTTAAAACCTCTTTTGCGTAAAGATCACTTTCCATGCTTGGCATGATAATATGTGAAGGATCTCGAGAGAGTCCAAAAACATTGTCATTTATCTCTATACCACGCTTTGCATCTACAAAATCTGTATCACTTTTAGCATATTTAAGCCCTGCTCCAACATAAAACTCATATGGTAAATCATGAAAGAAATTGTAACTCGCCCCTCCGATAAAATCATCTCTCTCTTTTACAGCAAACAGAGATACACTATGTTTTGAATTGGCATACATGCTCTTTCCGAAAGCTTTTACATCCGTGAAATTAAACGATAAACTCAAAGGTTCACGATCGTCCCTGTCATGGTCAATATGATAATTGAAATTCAGATCAGCACTTTGGTATCCTGACTTATAAAGAGGATAATTCATAAAAAGATTCGCACCAAAATCTCGACTGGAAATTAAAGGGTCTTTTTCTAAAACACCGTAGAGATCCGCTCCATAACTTAACCGATACACTGAATTTAGATACCCTACTCCAGCAAGAGTCTCTTCATCAAATCTTGAGATAAAAATATTTGCACTATTTTGACCTAAGGGGTCAGCAAACTTTGCAGAGATAGAGAAGTCAACATTGTCTTCCTCGATCACTAGAGCGTGGCTTAAAGCACTATAATGTAAGTTCTTGTGACTTTCATAAGGTTTGTGGTTAAGTGTCTGTTTTGACACATTGTATGTAAAATTGAAATCTTCTCTACTCTCAAAGAAAAAAGTCCGCTCATGTGGCTCTTGTCTTGTTTTATCTATTTTAGTTTTTATGTAGTTATAGCCATCAGCGGTAATAATTGTAAGAAGTAGATTTTGATTGTCCAAAAGTTTTGCATCTACGATATCATCCCCTGAACTTAATCTAGAAAATTCTCCATCATAGAGATAAAGTGAACTACCGTTTTTACTATTAGCAATAAATACTATCCCTTCTTCACTTACATCCACTACAAAACCATACCAACTTTTGAGAGAAAATATTGGCTTTTTGTTTTTATAAAGCGTTCGTTTTTTTCCCTCTTGTTTAAAGTAGTAAATATTGTCAGCATCATCGATAAAAACAGAGGAGTGCACATGATCATAAAAACTATCTCCGATATACAAAGAGGGTTCATCAAAAGATTCGTTCACATTAAAATATGCAAATCTTCCATCACTTAGTACCCCTTGCACTATCTTTGAGCGACTATTTTCAACTGCCCTGCCCTCACTATCAAAAAGAGCCATTTCGATTTTTTCAACTTCAGTGTTTCTAGATGCAGAGGTAAAATACTCCTCTCCAATTTTAAAAACTTTACCATTGTAAAAATTATCTTTTTTATGCTTATCTGTAGCACCAACTTTCGAAATGATTTGAAGTTCTGGCTTGCTTAACGCATCACCTGTTAAAAAGAAAATTTCATCTTTATTACTGTTCAATTTTGCATGACCTTGTGAAGTAGCGATTATAGCACCTGAACTTACCGAAAATTCACTATACTCACTCTCTAACCATGCAGAATAATCAGCAAGCTCTTTTGTGTAATCTTGTCCAAAAGTTTGGATAAAAATATCACTAGTTTGCATTGGCAAATATTGTCCTGAAAAGTTCCAAAAATACTCATTTACCTTATCAACTCCATACTTTTGAGCAAGATAGAGTTGAAAAAAACCACCTACGATATAGTGGTGTGTGCCATAAGGGAAATAGAGATGGTTATTGTAAGTTCGCTTTGGAGTTATATACCCAGCCATCGCTTGTGTAACTGACATAGCCAACAATGAACCATTATAAAGTCGTCCACCATTATTAAATCTTGACTCATTCAAAACTGCATTTCCCTCTAACATGAAGCTTGATTCTAATGCATTTGGAACAGGAAAAATAGGTACAAAAAAGAGTGAAGTAAAAGGTATATTTTTAACAACTTTATGAGCAACACGTGAGAGTGGGTTTTTCTTAGGATTTATTTGAAAATTGTGTGCACTCTCATGAAGAAGAAGTGTTTTCAGCCATGAAGTAGTGCTCATGTAATCCACCATGTTTGCACCAGCGATATAATTCATCTGCATATTGAGCGGAAACTGTGTAGAGAAGGCATTTGTTACTTGGTTGTGAGAGGAGAGCAATCCTAAATGAAGTTTACTATCCAATGAAAAGCCATAAGATCTTTCATAATTTTTAAGAACTGCTTTTTCATAAGAGTGGGCTAAAGCCGCCTCATTTTGATGCTCATGTGTATAGATGATTTCCAGCTCACTATCCCCTATAGAAGAGAGATAATCATCACCAGAAACTACAATATCGCCATAAAGAAAATGAGCTATTAAAAGCAATCCTAGTGATTTTTTCATAGTGCTTTGATCCCATTTCCTAAAAACAGTGCTAACATCAATATCAAGACGATTCCAGATGAGCGGTTATAGAGTTTATTTGCTGTTATAAAGACCATCATAACTGTCAAAATAAGTGCGGTCATGATATCAAAGGCATTGGCTGTGAAATCAACACTAAGAGGATTAACCATCGCAGCCGCACCTAAAACAACGGTAAAGTTAGCGACATTACTTCCTATAATATTTCCAAGAATCATATCTGCATTTTTTTTACG
>DQTU01000080.1 GCA_015662615.1 Campylobacterales bacterium
ATAAAGTCTTAATAAAAGGGGAACTTAAAGGAAATATAATTTGTAGTGGGTTATTTATCTCGCCTGAGGGATTGACAGAATCAACAATACAAGCAAAAAATGTATCTGTAGGTGGAACAATCATAGGCATAGTTGCTTGTAAAGCACTAAAAATTCTACCAGGTAGCTGTATCAAAGGGAAAATGTTTGCAGACCGTATCATTAACCAAGGCGGACATGTAGAAGGCTTTATTGGTAAATATTCAGACTTATTGATAGGGAACCCACAACTTGGAACTTATGCTTCAGTGTTTAATTCACAAAACAATACTGCTCTGTTACAACATTCAGATTACCATGTCAATATAGAAAAAGAAATTCAAAATAAAACTCAAAATTTTGGAAAACAGAGTGAAGAAGAACACTCTTGTATCGATGTTGAATTCGAAAGTATAGATGAGTCAAAACTCTTTGCAGTTGCATAAATTGATTTAAATCAAGACAAATATTATCCTAATTAGATATTCTTCCATATTATTTTAAATATAAGGAAGAGTATATGAGACTTTTTACAATCTCTAGCTTACTACTGCTATCACTTGCATCTGTATCAAATGCCAGTCCAAAACTAGAAAACCACGAATGTAAAGCCTGTCATCCAAAGATTTACAAAGAGTATCAAAGCTCACACCATGCAAACTCCTCAATCTATAAAGATGAGATATTTAATGCAATTTGGGAAAAACATCCAGCTAAAGCAAAAAACAATTTTAAATGTGCAAAATGCCACACACCGTCTGACCATGCACTGATGAAAGACCCATCGACTTTAGCTAAAAATGAAATTCAAATGACAGAACCCATATCATGCCAGCATTGTCACCAGATAGAGAGCGTTGAGAAGCATACCAAAAGCAATAAAAATATTCTTACAAAAAAAGAGAAAACATTCTTTGCTAGTGACCCAGAGAAAAAAGGGACAAAGTTAGAGTTTAAGGAAAAGCGTAGCTTTTTTGGACTCTTTACAACAAAAATAGGTTCTCCTTATCATGATATAGATTATTCAAACGAAGACTATTACACTGGTAACTCTTGCATGGGTTGTCACTCTCATAAACAAAATTCAAATGATTTTACAATTTGTGATTTAGAAGTTAAAGAGAGTGAGGGCAAAGATACTTGTATCACTTGTCACATGCCTCAAGTTTCAGGTTTAATGGCAAACCAAAAAGTGACTAAAACACATGCTTTTCATAGCTCATCTGCACTTATAAGTAAACCTGCCCTACTTTCAAAATATATCCTTCTTGATTTGAAAAAAGCTGATAATGGTTTTAGTGTAACCGTGGAAAACAAAGCAAATCACACACTTGTTCCACACCCTTTAAGATTGGCAAAGCTAAGAGTTACGATAGAAAGAGCGGGTAAAACTATCGAAATTAAACCTAAAACTTTTGTGAAAGTTATCGGAGATAAAGGAAAACCAACTTTTCCATGGCTTGCTACTGAAATCATCAAAGACAGCTCTATAAAAGCTTTTGAGATGAGGGAAGTAACATTTGAAGAGAAGCTTCAAAAGGGAGACAGAGTTACAGTAGAGTTTGGATACCACATCGTAAATCCAAAAATTTCTAAAAAATTAGAACTCAAAGACAAATCATTATCAAAATTTGTTATACTAACCAAAAAGCAATTTAGCATATAGGAGTGAGTAAATGAGGGAGGAGATACTATCAATAATTCAAAAAAAGTTTCCACTATCACAGAGACCTTTTTTGGATATTGGCAATGAGCTTGGTTTGAGTGAAGATGAGGTTATTAAGATAATTCAAAAAGAGAAAGATAACAAGATTATCCGACAAACTTCGGCGATTTTTGATACAAAAAGCTTGGGATTTAAATCATCTTTGGTTGCATTTGAGATGAAAAAGGAAAATATAGATAAAGCGGTAAAAATCATCAACGCACATCCAGGAGTTTCTCACAACTATGAGAGAGACCATGAGTTTAATATCTGGTTTACGATAGCAGTTGACCCAAAATCTAAACTTGGACTTGAAAAAAGTGTGGCGATTTTAGCGGAACTTACTGGAGCTGAAAACTCTATCATGTTGCCAACATTGAAGCTATTTAAAATCTCTGTAAAACTTGATACAACTGGTCGTGATGCAAAAAAAGAGAAAGTTAAAAAGCATGTTAAAAAAGATATTGATATGACAGCACTTCATTTAGACATCATAAAATTGATTCAAGAAGATATAGAAATTAAACAAGAGCCTTTTGCTCATATCATAAATGCTTTAAATATCGACTATCCTACACTTTTTGAGAACTTAAATGAGCTTAAAGAGGCAGGAGTCATGAGACGGTTTGCAAGTATATTAAACCACCGAAACGCTGGATTTAATGCAAATGCTATGACAGTTTGGGATGTTGAAGAGAAAGATGGAGAAGAGATAGGGAAAAAAGCAGCTGCATTTTCAGCAGTAAGCCACTGTTATCTAAGACCAAAATATCCAAATTGGCCTTACAATCTTTTTACCATGATACACGGAAAAACAAAAGAAGAGACAAACGGTATCATTGCTGATATCGCAAGTGAAATAGAACATAAAGCAAAACGACCACTTTACTCTACAAGAGAGTTTAAAAAAGTCAGACTAAAGTACTTCACACCTTCGTTTTTAGAGTGGGAAGAGAAACATTTAAAGGATAACTCGTGAAAGATTTTCTTATACTAGAGGGTGGACTACTAATCATCTCTGCTTTTATATTGCTTATTACAGCATTTACAACTACGCGTTCATATGTTGCAAAAGACTCTTTTATAAGAATATTCCCAGTAGTGTTTGTGTTTTTATCTCTTGTTATAGCTTGGCACTATCAACAAACAACAGATCGAATGAAGTTAGTAAAAGAGGAGTTTGAAAATGGAAAAATCATAATTTGTGAAAACAAAACCAGCTTGACAATGGGTCGTAGCGTTTTAGTAGAAAAAGCTAGAAACGGGTGGAGCGTTGATGGATTTTTCTTTGTTTCAGAACTTTACCCAAGAAAATTCCACATATCTAGATGTGTGGTTCATTTAGTACAAAAAGAGGATTTAAAATGAAAAAAACAGAAATTGAAGTTACAGGGGCTACAGAGCCGTTTTATACATATGAAGAAGATGGAATCACATACTATGAGTTTGACACAAGTCTATGCACACCTCCAGCACCAATGGTAAATGCAATGTGTGGATTGAAACTCATTGATAGTGCAGATAAAAGACTGGTTATGATAAATATGAAAAAACCAATGGGATTACTTCCAAAAGTAGAAGCTGATTTTACTTGGACAGATGAAGAGATAGAAGATGGAAAAGTGAAACTAACATTTTCTAAAAGAGGAGACGGTGAAGCAGGCACAGACTTTGAATCAACTTCTTGTAGTGGTTAAGTGAAGTGACTTTAAACTTTACTTTCGCACCGCCATCACGACTTGTTACCTCATTTTTTATAGCAGGTGCATTTTTCTATATTGTGGCAGCGGTTGTTTTTTATGGTGTGGATTTTTTAAATATTCACTACCTTGACCCTCAAGCGGTGGGGTTTATCCATGTATTTATGCTTGGTTTTATGATGAGTGTGATTTTTGGTGCGATATACCAACTCATCTCTGTAGTGTTAGAGATAGAACTCTACTCCAATGACATAGCCTATGCCCATCTGGGACTATTTTTGGTAGGGATTTTACCATTTGTGTGGGCTTTCTTATCACCAGATGCATTTGAGTTTTTAGGATATGGCTCGATACTTTTATACATCTCATTTATGCTCTACATTGCAAATGTACTGTTATCAATTAGAAAAATTAAAAAATTTGAGATAAAAGCATACTTTATACTCTCTATCCATGTGATTCTATTTTTGGGTGTTACTTATGGCTTGCTTGCATCTTTAGGGCTTATACATGGTAACTTAGGCTTTGATACTGTTAGCCTTGCACATACTCATATCGCACTAGTTCTATTTGGTTTTGCAGGTGGCTTGATGTCTATCATCGCAACTGTTTTGATACCAATGTTTATGCTTTCTCATAATTTTGATAAAAAAATAAGCAACTATATCTTAGCAGGTATCATAGCAACGTCATTATCTGCCATATTTGGTTGGTTTACATTGGTGCAAATTCTTATCATCGGGACAATCTTGGCATTTTCCTATCAAGTATATGACATGGTTAAAAAAAGAATGAGAAGACACCTTGATGTTTATGCACAAGATATGATAACAAGTGGAGTATTTTTAGTGCTTTCAACACTTCTCATACCATTTATCACAAATGATAAAGTGATGAAAATTTTTATGATATTTCTCATCTTAGGTTTTATCAGCTCTTTTGTTGTTGGGCACATCTACAAAATCGTCCCTTTCTTGGTTTGGAATGAAAAATTTGCTCCACTTGTCGGAAAAGAAAAAGTACCAATGTTAGCAGAAATGGTGCATGACAGGGCAAGTCAAATCGAATTTAATGCAAAAATAGCAACTATACTTTTTCTCTCCATCGGCATATTGGCAGAGAGTGCTAGTATGATAACGATAGGAAAAGTTCTCTTCATCATCAATGCCTTTTTAGTGGCAGGAAATGTGATATATATATTTAGATATAAAGGATAAAAAAATGGCTTTTACAGAACAAGATATATACGATGCAATCAGCACAGTTATAGACCCAGAAGTTGGTTTTAACCTAGTAGAGATGGGGCTGATTTACGGTGTAGAAATTAAAGATGAAAAAGATGTCATAGTAACCATGACTCTATCAACTCCATCATGCCCTCTTCATGAGATGCTTATGAACTGGACTAAAGAGGCTGCTATGAAAGTAGAAGGAGTTGAAAGTGTAGTTGCAAATCTTACTTTTGACCCACCATGGACTCCAGAGATGGCAAATGATGATGTTAAGAAGAAATTAGGTGCGGTGTAAGTTTTTGGTATAATATACTAAAAAAGGAGTTTAGGTGCATCTTGATATAGAGACAAAACAGACCATTATAGATACACTAAAAACAGATATACCTAAACTCCAAGCACTTTAATATATTTGGCAGCTATGCTGATGGTAGTGCTACGAATAAGAGTGACATTGATATCGCATACTTAAGTACCGAAGCATTAAGTCAAATTCAAAGATGGGAAATTTCTCAAAAACTCGCTATTTTACTCTCAAATGATGTTGACCTTATAGAGCTCTCTTCTACAAATACAATCTTTCGTTATCAGATACTAT
>DQTU01000186.1 GCA_015662615.1 Campylobacterales bacterium
CTCGTGCTAATGCCGCACATTTGTTTACACACATTTCACATAGTGTTGCAATCTCTTTAGCATCACCTGTACCAGTCTTAGTAGTTGCTTCAATCATTCTTTTTTCTTCAGAACTTGAAAAAAGATTTGTTGCGGTGATGGATGTCCCACCAGCAATTGTTAAAGCGACACTACCTTGAAGGAATTTTCTTCTTGATACTTCAACCTTCATAAGCATTTCTCCTTTGATGTATTAGATACCAATTAGGACAATT
Organism: Campylobacterales bacterium; assembly: GCA_015662615.1. Classification (GTDB taxonomy): domain Bacteria; phylum Campylobacterota; class Campylobacteria; order Campylobacterales; family QNZT01; genus SZUA-1433. Next base: position 255 of record DQTU01000186.1, read on the forward strand.
ATTATCCTAATTATTAGTTTATCCTATAGATTATAGCAGGAAAATTAATAATTTTTAATGATTTATGTCAAAGAATAACGATTTTAATTAATTATTTTGTGAGTTTATTCGTCATCAGGCGACTAGTAGATAAGAAAAACTTATCTACTAACAGGCTTTTGGAAAGGACCTTTATATATGATATTCATATCTGATAAAACACCTTCTTCAAAATCTTTATGGCAATTCCAGCAGTCTTATTTATCTTTATAGGCACTTCTTGGGATATTTTTGTGTACCTCTCGCCAATAAGCTGTTTTTGTAATTGCTTTTGGTCTTAAATCTCCCAAAGATTTCATAATCTTTACTGCTGCCTCACGAGCTGAGTGTTCAGCCGAATTTTCATATAAAAACTCTCTTATGGATGCTTGTTGAGATAGTGAGATATTTGCTTCTGTTATCTCTTCTCCAAAGTGGTTATCCATATCATCAATAATTCTCTTCCAAGACTTTTCTGGCAATAAAAATGGTGGATAAATTTTATGACAATCATCAGTACAATTACTATAATAAACAGGATGCAACTCTTCATAGTCAATATTTGTATATTTACGAAGTGTCAAAAAGTTGTAGTTACTACTAACGATAAAAAAGTAAGTTCCAATAGCTATAAAAATCATCATATATGCAAAAACAGCAAGCCAAGGTTTTACCTTAGTATCTTCACCCTCTGTTTTTTTATAACCAGTCACCATTGCAAAAACCATACCCGTCTTATGCCAAAACTGTTCTACCATAACACCTAAAATATGGATAACAACCCAAGCTAAAAATAGATAAGAAGCATATTTATGAATCATGGTCAAGATACCCATATATTGGCTATGTGTACCATTTAAATCTCTAAAAAGTCCTTTTCCCTCTTGCACACCATAAAGAAGCAGTCCAGAAACAACGATAACCGTACCAACACCCAATGCCCATACGGTAAACCAACTAGAAGCTGGATTATGACCTGCTGGAATTTTTCTCCATCTGTTTTGTATCTTTTCGACAAAATAGTGTTTTAGTTGGGGAAGACTTAGTTTAAAGGTGTTAAAAGTTGCATATTGAGGACCTATAACTCCCCAGATAAGTCTATAAACAATAATAATCAAGAAGATAAAACCAGGTGCCACATGGTCATGTAACAGATGTTCATAAAAAGAGGTAATAAATGCAGTTGTAAAAGAGAGTGTCATCATCCAGTGGATGATTCTAGTGCCTATCGGCCAAACGAAAACATGTCCAGACTTTTCATTCATCAGTAAGTCCCATAAATATAATTATATCGAAAGTATAACATAACTTAATTGACGAAATAATTAAAGGTAATTAACAGAAGATTCGTCAAAAATATCCCCAAGTGTATATCACATGGCAACGGAAGATTTAAAAAGGGGATGCAACCCCTTTTTAAAGTATAGGTACAAACCTATTCAGGTTTGATATAAAAGTTCTTTTCTATATATTCTGCCATATCTTTTGCATCATAGTTATAACCTTTTGCAAGCAATTTTTTCATATTGTGCTCCATAACATCATGTTCTGTTCCAGAAGATTGATTTGTTCCACCATTTTTAACATCATAAAGATCTAGCTCTAGCTCTCCAGCTTGTCTATCATTCAAAGCTGGAGTCTTTTTCTCTTTTAGACCCTCAGCTTTATCACCATGGCATTTTTTACAACTTTGGTCATAAACCTCAGCTGATGTTTTACTATAAGTAATTTTTTCACCAGCACCTGCTGTACCACCATCAAGGCAACCTGTTAGTACAAGTGCAGTTGCTGCAGTCATTAACATCACATTTGTTTTTTTCATAATTTTCATCCTTTTATCTTTACTATTCACCTTAAGCACGACCCGAAAGCATACCGTATTGTGTCATTGGTTTAAGTGCATAAACTTTTAACAACCACCAAATATATCTCTCTTGCGTAGGATCTAGAGGAAATGAAGGAGTTGGTTTTTTAGTCCAGTTAAACTCAGCAAGCATAACCGTACCGATACTCGTGATAAGAGGACAAACTGTATACCCTGCATATTTTGAAGTTAATTCTTTGCCTTCCATAGAAGCGATAACATTATCTACTACTACTTTGTATTGTTTTCTTGCAGATCCTCCAGTTTTACCCATTGGTACTGCCGCGATATCTCCAAGTGCAAAAACATTTGGAAATTTTACATGTTGTAAAGTCTCTTTATTTACAGGAACCCAACCTTTACCAGAACCAACTGGTGAATCTGCAATCTCTTTAGCTGCAGACATAGGAGGAGTAATATGTAAAAAGTCAAATGGAACTTCTTTTGTTTTACTTTTCGTTTCGATTCCGTACTCTTCAAGATCTTCATCCCAAGCACCTTTTTGTTTCCAGTGACTGTTAAATGTAGCAATTTTTTTCTCAGGATCAACAGCGATAAGATTATGTCTGTAGTTCCATTTCATATCTCTAACTTCAAACTGTTTTTGAATTGCATTGTGATACTCAGGTACACCAAACATTTTACTACCATTTGGATAGAAAGTAAGGTCTGCATTTGCTCTAGCTGCGTCACCTGCTTCTCTAAGTCTTGCATCTGTTAGATACATAATTTTTTTAGGCGCTCCACCACATTTTATAGGTGTATTTGGATGTGTGAAAACACCTCTTACTTTTTTACCACTTTTTGCATCAGCAACAAATTTTTGCATATTTGCCCAAGTATCAGTTGCACCATTAGCAAAGTAGATAGAAGAGATACCATTTTTACCAATTGCCCCTCTTACTCCTTCATCACTACCACGAGATAATATTGAATTACTAATACCAAGTCCTTGGATTTTTGAGAAGTCTAACTGTAAACCAGCTGCAATAACTAAAAAATCATAAGAAATTTCTTGTCCGCCACTTGTTTTTACTGTGTTGTTATCAGGATTAAATTCTACTGCTTTTTCTTTGATAACTTTTACACCACTTGGAATAAAATCAGCAGTTTTATAATTTACATCACTATCTGTCCATAAACCAGCACCTACGAGCGTTTGACCTGGTTGGTAAGAAGTAGCTGTATCACCTGGTTCAATTATTGTAATATCAGGATTACTAAGTGTGTTTGTAAATCTTGCTGCAGTTGACATACCAGCCAAACCACCACCAATAATTAAAATCTTTCCTTTAGCATCACTAGCTCTAGCTTCTGTAGCAGCTTGTGCATTTGTGCCACCTAGTAAAAATGCAGATGAACCAACAGCTGCCATTTTCATTGCATCTCTTCGAGATACTCCATGACTTTTTAGCTCTTGCTCAACAGCATCAACCATTTTCTTTAAATCTTTTTGTCCCATATTTGCTTCCTTTGAAAAAATATTTCATAAGTCTAGCATAATTAATTTTACTTATAACTTAAAGAGAAATTATTATCAATAAAAATTATAGGTATGTGATATTATAGAACCTGTTTAATCATTATTTGGGCAGATACAACACCTCTAAACTCATTTTTAGAAACACTACAAATAAGGTCGATATGATCTCCGCTCTTAATCTCTTTATCAAAATTAAACTCTATAGACTCTAAAGTCATCTCATCACTAAGAAGTGTAAGCTTTTGATGGTTTTGATTCATGCCTATTACTTTTCCAGTTTTAACATAAGCATTTTTCAGTAAAAAATGTGGTTTAGGGTTTTTTTGTCCGTAAGGCTCATAGAGCTCAAGAATATTTAAAAGCTCAAACCCGATAGCACTCGGATTGATTTCTCCGACAACTTCACTCCGCTCTACAAAATCTTCTTCATCAACTTCAGCCAATTCTGACTCAATTGCTTTTTTAAATGCTTCTAAAGAGTTAGCATCAAGTGACATTCCCGCAGCACCTTTATGCCCGCCATAGCCAAAAAGATACTCTTTTTGATGGGAAATATGCTCTAATATATTGATAGCTCCAACACTTCTTGCACTTCCTTTTGCCTTTCCCTCTGTGATAGAGAAAACGATCGCAGGTTTTTTATAACGACGAGATAGCCTTGAAGCCACAATACCAATAACCCCTTCATGCCAACCTTCTCCCCAAGAGACAATGATACTTTGACTCTCATCTACAGATAAAACGGCTTGTTCAAAAAGTTCATGTTCTATCTCTTTTCTTTGGTTGTTTAATCCTGAAATATACTCTAAGTTTTGCATTGCTTCTAGTTCCGTTTTGGAGCGTATCAATTCATAAGATAGTGTTGCATCTTCAAGTCTTCCAGAACTATTAATAACGGGAGCTAACAAGAAAGAGATATCATCACTTTTAAAACTACTTTTTCTATAAAAATTTTGAACAGCTTTAAAAAATGGTCTCTCTATCTTATTGATCTTTTTAAGTCCATTTTTAACCATGGTTCTGTTCATACCCTTAAGCTCCATCATATCTGCAACAATTGCAATCGCTAAAATATCAAGAAATTTTGAAAGATTATAATCTATACCTAACTCATCTTTAATCGCTGCGATAAAATACCAAGCCACCTGTGCACCACAGATCTCAGAAGTTGGAAAAGTACAATCATGCTGTTTAGGATTTATAATGGCATAAGCCTCTGGCAAAGTATCAGGAACCATATGATGGTCTGTTATAATAAGATCTACCCCTTTTTCTTTACAGAGATTTGCAGCTTCAACTGCTGAGATACCGTTATCAACCGTGATAATCAAATCAGCATCTAAGTTTTCAATAATTTTTGGGCTTATTCCATATCCATCTTCAAAACGGTTAGGGATTTTTAGCACAACATTGGCACCAATATCATCAAAAAACTCCATCATTATAACCGAAGAGACAACCCCATCAGCATCATAATCTCCAACAACAGCTATCTTTTCGTTGTTTTCAATGGCAATTTTTACTCTTTTGGCTGCTTTTTCTACATCTTTTAGTTCTGTGGGATGAGGGATAGAAGCGAGAGAGTTACATGTATCATCTGCAAATCTCTTGGATAAGATCTCTTCTATATCCTCTTTTTTAAGTCTTGATTCCATTAACTATTTTTATACTCTAAAGAAGCTTCCATAAAACCAAAAATTGCGTCATTTGGGTTTTGCAATCTTGAGGTAAATTCTGGATGAAACTGAACGCCTAAAAACCAAGGGTGATCTTTTAACTCTACTACCTCAATCAAACCATCAGACTCACCGCTAACAATTAACCCTTTTTTCTCAAAAGCTTCTCGATACTCTGGATTGGCCTCATATCTATGTCTATGTCTCTCAATAATTTTCTTTTTACCACCATAGACTTTTTGTAACAATGAACCTTTTTTCGTATCACACTCATACGCACCAAGTCTCATGGTTCCGCCAATCGGACTTTTATGCGTTCTTAACTGTTTATTTCCACTCGCATCTATAAAAGAATCTATAAGATAAATGATAGGATTTTTCGTATAAGAGTCAAACTCTACCGAATCCGCATCTTTAATTTCCAAAACATTTCGTGCAAATTCAACGAGTGCTAGTTGCATCCCAAGACAAATCCCTAAAAATGGGATATTATTCTCTCTTGCATATTTAATCGCATTTATCTTACCTTCAACACCACGCTGACCAAACCCACCTGCAACTAAGACACCATCTACATCACATAACAAATCTTTACAATCTTCACTATCTACTTTTTCACTATCAATCCATTTCAGATTCACACGCGTATCAAGATTTGCTCCCACATGGATAAAGGATTCCGTTAAAGATTTATAAGACTCTTTAAGGTCTAAATACTTTCCAACAAATCCAATCGTCACATCTTTTTTAGGTGCAATCACATTTTTAACAAGTCCACTCCACGCTTCCATGTCCGGCACTAATGGCTCCCATCCTAAACTCTCACAGATAGGCTCTAAAATATTTTGAACTTGAAAATGCATAGGCACTTCATAAATTGATTTTGCATCAAGTGCTTCGATAATACAATTGTTTTCAACACCGCATGAAGAGGCAAGTTTTAATTTCAAACTTTTTGGTAATGCAACCTCCGTACGGCAAATAATGATATGAGGTAAAATACCAATACGACGAAGCTCTTGCACCGAGTGTTGTGTAGGTTTAGTTTTAAGCTCCCCCGCGGCTTTTAAAAATGGTACAAGTGTCAGATGAATATACATCGCTCTATTCTTACCCAACTCAATTTTAAGTTCTCTTATAGCTTCTAAAAACGGTAAACTCTCGATATCTCCAACAGTCCCACCAACCTCAACGATCAAAACATCATTACCCTCACCTGCTTCTGTGATTCGTTTTTTGATTTCATTGGTAATATGAGGAATAACTTGTATCGTTTTACCAAGATAATCCCCTCGCCTCTCTCGCTCGATGACTGAAGAATAGACTTGACCCGTTGTAAAATTGTTATTTTTTGAAAGGCTAATATCCAAAAACCGTTCATAATGTCCGATATCCAAATCCGTTTCCGCACCATCTGCAGTCACAAAAACCTCTCCATGTTCCAAAGGACTCATCGTTCCAGGGTCAACATTGAGATAAGGATCGATTTTTAACATGCTTACTTTTTTACCTGCATGCTTAAGGAGTGTTGCGATACTAGCTGACGCTATACCCTTACCTAAAGAGCTTAAAACCCCGCCTGTTACAAAAATATATCTAGTGTTTGAATCTGCCATATGATATCACCTTCTATTGAAAGAGTGATTATATCAAAAAAGATGAATAAAAAGGTTTTTTTCATAAAAAATTCATACTTATCATCTACTATTAATTTTAGAAATTCAAATAAAGGATAGTTGTGTTCTCTCAAGCACTCAAAGCTCTTAAAGCAAACCGATTAAAAACAATGCTGATTTACCTCAGCCTCATTTTTGCTATTGTTGCAATATTTTTAATCACTTCAATCTCGAATGGTATCATCAGTATGTACTCCAATATGATTAAAAGTGATGGAGATATTATCATCACACAAGCTAAAATTTCAGATACATTTTTCAGCAATGTAGATGTATCACTTCTTGAGAAAATCAAAATGATTAACGGCGTCAAAAGTGCCACAGCTATGATAGTAGGTGCATCTCCAGTAGAAGAGATTCCTATCGTTGCAGTTTATGGCGTAAGTGAAAACCGATATAAAAACTACAAAATCACTTCAGGAACCTATCCTAAAAATAGTGAAGTCATCATCGGTAAAACCATCTATGACCGACTCGAAAATCAAAAAAGTATTTTTATCGCAGATATGAACTTCTCCATCAGCGGGACTTATGAGAGTGATATAGGGTTTGAAAACGGCGGTGTTGTTTTAACACTAAAAGATGCAGGAGAGATTTTTAATAAAAGTGCTTCAATGCTTTTAGTCACAACAAAGATAGACCAAAAGATAGAACCTATAGTAAAAAAAATAGCAAAACTCTCTCCTAAAATAGAGGTTAAATCAACAGATAACTTTGTCAAGAACTACAATCAATTCAAAATCATCAAAAAATCCTCTTATGCCATCTCTTTTATCGCATTTGCCATGGGACTTCTTGGGATTGTCTCCATTATGAGTATTACCATCAGTCAAAGGAAAAGTGAATTTGGCATCATGAAAGCGATAGGAATTTCTACTAAAAGAGTAGTTTTTACCATAATGATAGAGAGTTTTATCATCGGTATTTTATCTTATATTAGTGCTTTTTTTATCTCCAACGCAATTTTATATATGATTAAAAACAGCAAAGAGCTCCAAGGCTATGTCAATGGAGAGATTTCAACAGAATTAGCAATCTTTGTCTTTTCAGCTTCTATGATTATGACCATCATAGGTGCAATCATCCCAGCGCTTAAAGCGGGTAAAACAGACCCAATCATCCTCATACAAGGCAATCAATCATGATAAAAGCACAACAGATAAACCACTATTATGGAAAAGAGCAAGTCCTATACGATATCAATCTTGAAATTCAAAAAGGAGAATTTATCGCACTCGTTGGTACTAGTGGAAGTGGAAAATCTACACTTCTTTCTATCCTATCTACTTTATTAAAGCCTACTAGTGGAACATTAACATTTGACAATTTACCCTATCAAAAGATTAAAAATATCAATACTTTTCGAAAAGAGTATGTAGGATTTGTATTTCAATTTCACTACCTTATAGAGTATCTAAGCGTCAAAGACAACATCACACTCGCTACAGAGAACCAAGAAAACAAATATTTAGATGAATTACTAAAATATCTAAAAATTGAAGAACTCTCAAACAAACTTCCAAACCAAATTTCAGGAGGAGAGAGACAAAGAGCTGCAATCGCCAGAGCACTTATCAACAAACCTAAAGTTATCTTTGCCGATGAACCCACAGGAAACCTAGACTCTCAAAACTCTCAAAATGTTTTTGCACTTTTACAAGAAGTAGCAAACCAAGGCACAACCGTAATAGTTGCTACACATGACACAGAATTAGCCAAAATGACAGATAGAATATGTGAGATTACTGATGGCAAACTTTAACCATTTCATAAACAAACATTTCAACATTGCCCTCTTATTTTTAGTAGCTGGATTTTTATTTGGACTTTTTTATTCACTAAATCTACTTGGATTTAATATAGACTCAAAAGTTTTCACAGCACCAAATCTACGCTCTATTCACATATCACTCATGCTTTATGGTTTTGTACCACTTATGCTCTCCTACCTACCCTTTTTACTCATTCAAAAAGAGATTGGAAGTGACACAAAAGGTTTAGCGTATTTAGAAATTTACTCAATCATTTGGTATCTCTTTTTAGTCTACATGACCATTGCACTTCTCTTTGGCAACCACAGAGGATTGGCTTTTTATGATTTTCCCTATGAGCTCAATTTTCTCTTAGCACTTGCAGGGCTTTTTTACATCTTGGCATTATTTCGTTTTATGGGACAATACTCAGTTTTACCACTTTGGATTAAAGTCTCTAGAGTCATTGTTATGTTGGCACCACTTGCACTTTTAATACTTATGAATCCAAAAGTTGGACAAGTAGAATCCACAGTATCAGGTCCTCATGGAGACAATACTCTGGGCATAAGTTTTGCACTAATCCCTATCTATTATCTCATTATAAAATATCTAAGTGACACCCCATTTAATTCAAGATGGAATGCACTTTGGATAATACCACTTGCAGGATACATCCTCTCTGTTGTACACCGTATCTTCATCGGAGACCTCAGCTATAATCAAGAGTGGTTTTTCCAATACCTTACCCTATTATATATTCCCCTACTCTATCGCTGGTACAAAGATGCAGATATCTCTAAAGACTCTAAAAAATTACTTTTGATTTCAATTATTGCCTTTTTATTTGTTGATATAGAAGGAAATATCATTTTTATCCCTGAGATAAGATGGGCATTTCACCGAAACGACCTCATCGTAGCACATGCACATATTGCCATGGGTGTCGGCGTATTTTTTATGGTAATTTCTCTGTTTTCAAAACATATCGAAACAGCAAAAAATTCTATATTTAAAAACTTATATCTTATAGGGATGGTTGGCATCCTCATCTCCCTCTCCCTCGCTGGCTTTATCCAAGCAGATAAATTTGACGGAGATGTCACAACCTACTGGACAATCAGAAGCTTTTGTGCACTCTTTATCATCGGAGCCTTTATACCATTTGTCACAAAACTGGATATCAAACAATTAAACCCACCTAAACTTTACCATCTAGTGGGATTTGGCTCTGATTTTTTAGGAGGACTGCTCCTCTTTTTACTAGCTGATTTTCTCTATCCCCTAATTGGATTCAAATTTGAAGGAGGATACCAATATGTTGTATTTGCATTCATGATGGGAACAGGAATCATCCACTTCTTTGGACTTATAAAACCAACTATCGCTTATGATCTGGCAGAGATTACTTTTTATATCAGAGCGATTGTAAGTGCTTTTTTCTTTTCACTTTATCTTTCAAAACAAGTGGATTTGATAGGGCTTTTGGTAGCTGGTTATGATTTGATGTTTGGGATGGTTTTTTTGGTGTATTTATTCAATCATAAGAGTAAAAATTCATAAAACATTCATAATCATGTCTTATCATACAACCATAAAAAACTAAAAAGGATTTATGATGCAAAGACTGGCTCTTATATTTTTTGTTGCATTTGAACTCTGTTATTATTTATTGATAGCACAAACTGGTATTGTGGAATATTTTAACTCAGATATGTTAGCGATTGGTACGCTTCCTGTTGGTGGTGTACTGGGAGCTATTTATGTAATGTTTAGTCGCTTTTCGAAGAAAACTTTACTTATATCCTTATTATCTCTTCAAACAATTATAACACTTTTTTATCCTGATTTTACACCGTTTATGCTTTTCATATTGGGAATTTCAGTAGGTGGTATTGCTCCAATTTTGGTTAATTCTCTAAAACTTCAAAAGGGTTTAGAGATGGGGATTTCATTAGCTATCGCTTATACAGTAGGAACAGCACTGTTTACTACCGACCCAGCAAGCAGGCTTTATATGGCACTATTTTTTAGTGTTATTGCGTTAATTAGTGTTCATTTTCTGCCTTCGATGATAGAGGTCAAGCAGAGATACAAAAGTTATTTTGATTATAGCTTGTTAGCAATGATGACCTTATGGGTATTTTTGGATTCGGCTCTATTTGAGACACTTTCACGGGATGTTTATATTCCAATTTGGCGAGGTGGATTTAGTGTAGAGATTGTTATTTTTCATATCCTTGGGATTGTGGCAGCTTTTTCTTATAAGATAGAGAGAGTCCAAAAAGAGTTGCTTATCTTGTCACTTTTTGCTTTTAGTTATCTACTGTTTTTCTTACAAGAAGCATTGCTTTTGTCTATCGTTTATCCGTTTGTCATCTCATATTACAATGTTATAATACTGCAAAATTTGATAAAAGTGAAAGACTTTAGGATGATTGCGGTTTCAATGATTTTCATCGGATGGATTGCTTCTGGAGCTGGGTTATTGGTGGCGTTGGAAAATCTAATCATATTTGTTCCAATTGTCTTTTTAGGTGCTATTATTCATATGTTTAATGGTCAAATCAAATTTAACAAGGAGATACATTATGTATAAAAAAATTATATTATTGGCGGCAGTTCCATTTCTGCTTAGTGCGGCAAATTTAACACTCACTGATGGGGAGATAAAGGCTCATACAAAAGTTTTTGGGGATTCAAATATCAATCCTTCAACAAAAATAATTACAGTTGACGTATCCATGGATGATACAATTGAAAGCTTGAAAGGGAAATTTTCAATCAAGGCAAAAGACCTTAAAAGTAGTAAAAGTGATAGAGATGAACATATGCATGAAGCGCTAGAAGTGACAAAATATCCTGAAATTATTGTGGATATACAAAGTGTTATTAAAATTGAAGACGCATATAAACTTGATGGTACAGTCACACTACACGGAGTTACAAAGCCATTAAACACCATAGCCCAAATCAATAAAAATGAAGACGGCTTAACTATAAATGGAAGCTTTTCAGTCAATACCACAGAACATGGAATGAAGCCTATAAAATTGCTTTTCTTGACAGTGCGTGAGCGTATCGATATCACTTATGATTTACTGTTAAAGTGAGGATAATATGAAACACTTAATTATTGTACTTTTTTTGGCATCTTTAGCTTGGGCAAAACCTTTGGATATCAATGATAGCCTTCCAACTATCAGTTTAAATGACCAGTTTGGAAACAGCCATACGATAGACAAAAATATCTCAAAAATCATTATCAGTTTTGACAAAAAAAGTAGTGTTTTGGCAAACAAGTTTATATCGTTAAAAAAAGATAGTGCACATTATCTTAGTGAGAACAACATGGTTTTTATCGCGAATATCACAGCTATGCCAGCACTCATCACAAAACTCTTTGCCATGCCAAAGATGAAGAAGTATAAACATACGATTCTTTTGATTGATGACGATGATAATGATATGTTTTTAACGAAAAAGAAACATATCAGCATCTATGATATTGAAAACGCTAAAGTCAAAAAGATTACCTATATCAAAGGTCTTGAAGAGATATACACATCCCAACCTTAAATCCCCTCTTTTGATGGATTTTAAAGCTGTTAGATTTAGTTATTGAAAATTGAAGCCCTACCCGTAGGTAATGCGAAATTTTAAATGGCTAAAGATGGCAGCTTTAAAGTCCACCCGAAGGGCAAGCGATAAGTCGCCGTATATTAAACAAAATAGTTTTGAATTGCAAAAAGCAGTCCTATAACTATTTTCTTCAATCTGCAACGACTTCTCACTTGTCAAAAGAGGGGATTTAAGGTTGGGATATGTATAAATGCAACTGTTCGAAGGTGATTCATGTTTGAAACAAAAGGATTTTTTCCTACACCTCAAACGATAGAGGTTCCCATAGAGAGATTACCCTTAGCATTGGAAGGACTCTCTATCTTGCACCTTAGCGACCTGCATATCAATAAAAAAACTACAATAGAAAAAATGGAGCAATTAATAAACTCTTCTAATCAACTAAGCCCTGATATCATTGTCATCACAGGAGATATCATTGACACGAAACCAAAACATATTAAAGAAAAACTCAAACTTCTCAAAGGCTTAAAAGCTAATACCTTTTATATAAGTGGAAATCATGACCTATTTTATGGGCTTGATGAGTTGGTCAGCATCTTAGAGGAGACACATATCACATTTATAGATAATCAGCTTGTAAACTTACAATATCATGGACATAGTTATAGTATTGCAGGGTTAGGCGATAGGTTTTCAAAGTTTTTTGGACGCAAAAGAGATATAGAAAAAATTACCCAACAAATCAGAGAAAAAAATCCTCTTATATTTTTAGCCCATCAGCCAAAAGATTATACAATTGCACTTCAATGTGGAGCAATACTCTTTTTGGCGGGGCATACACATGGAGGTCAGATATTTCCATTTCATTATCTGGTAAAATTAGTGCAGCCATTTTTAGCAGGTCTACATTTTAAAAAAGGTATGTCTATTTATATCAGTAGAGGTTTGGGTAGTTGGGGTGTTGATTTTCGTTTTTTAGCACCTAGTGAAATTAGTTTGTTAAAATTAAAAGGGAGTTGATGTTGAAAAAAATCTTAATTTCAGTTGCCATGTTATTCTCTTTTTTGGATGCAAAAGATGACTATCAAATGGGGCTTGGATACCAACTCGGTGATACACCACTTTATCTAGGAGGCTATCTCGCTGCACGGTATGACATCAATCATGGAGAACAGGAATTTGACCTCGATGATGTTGCCGTACTTCTTTATGGGAGTTTTGAAAAATTTGATTTTTTAAGTGAGATAGAAGCAAGTGATGTCACATTTGAAAAAGAGGGGAAAAGAGATTATGACCTTGCAAACTCAACCTTTCATATAGAAAGGCTTTATGTTACTATCCCTTTGAAAGATGATGCGTCTGTACATTTTGGAAAATTTAATACCGATATTGGCTTTTGGAATCAAACTCCGATAAATGTCCTGCATGATACTACCACCCCACCACATATCATGACAGACCTCTTTCCAAAATTAACAACGGGAATCGGCTATATAAAGAGTATCAACGATAACTTCTCTTTATCACTTGCCCTGCAACATAACCATGATATAGATGATGAATTTAATAATCTTTTTGTGAAACAGCATTACAATTTCAGTATAAAAAACACGCAAGACTCTTATACATGGGGCGTTGGTGGTGGATATTTTAAAGAGAAAAATGACCAAAGTTCTACTTATGCAACTGTTGGAATTCAAAAAGAGTTTGAAAAGTGGACACTACTTAGTGAAGTCTATTCAAGAGTAACAGATGATGCTCCAAGTGTGCCTTATGATATCTATCTCCAAGGGACATGGCACTTCAAAGATAAACATGACATAGCATTTCGGACTGAAACTTATAATGATGAGATTGAAGATTCTAGCGATACCGTAGGATTGATAGGCTACACATACCGCCCTTACCCCTTCATGGCAATCAAAGGTGAATTCGAAGCACACAGCATTGAGCGTTTAAGCCATGCGGTCTTCTCCTTTTCGGTAATCTTCTAATGCCTAAAAAAGTTTTTTTAATAATTTTGCTTAACAGCACACTATTTTCCCAAACTCTTTATATCATTGCACATAAAAACTTCCCCCTAAACACGCTGAGTAAAAAAGAGATAAAGGCTGTTTATCTCGACCAAAAACGCTATATCAACGATAAAAAAGTCCTTCCTCTAAATTTTAATCATGCTAACCCTCTAAGAAATTCATTTGAAAAAATTGTTTTAGAAAAAAGTCGAAACTTTCTTGAGCGTTACTGGATTAAAGCACACTATAAAGGTCATCGTCCGCCAAAGGTTTTAAAAAGTAAAGCATCTGTACTCTCATTTATAAAAGAACTCGACAATGCAATTGGCTATGTAGATGGTAATATATCTGATTTGAAAGAGATAAAAATACTACTTAAAGTGAAACTAAAATGAGATTTTGGAAAAAATTATCAATCAGTTATAAAATCTTCATAGCACTTTTACTGACAATCTCTCTAGGACAAATCTTCATGATGGTATATATCTGGAACTATGAATCAAAAATCTTATACCAAAAAGAGCAAAAAGATTTGCAAATGGCGGTAGAAGCACAAAGCCAAAAATTATCCTCTGAACTTGAAAGAAGACAAAAAGAGACACGATTTTTAGCATCCTTAGAAGTCATGGATGATTTAATCGCAAATGATTTAGATAAAAGAGTCTCTAACATGCTTGAGAGAAAAGCTAATGATTTAGAGGAGGATATTATCCTGTTAGCTGTCAAAAACGGTAAAATAGTTTCTGCTTCAAAATCAAACTATATAGACCAAAATTTTCAACTCTTCAATGATAAATATCTCTATTTTAGTGCACCAACTTATGCCTCCTTTAATAAAAAAGTACTACTAGGAACAATTGTCTTACTCTACCCTTTTAAAAATTTAACCAATTTAACTATGCCCAAAAATACAAAACTTTTATGGTTGACCCCGCCTCATAAATTAAAACTTTTTGAAAATCCAAAAATAGATAAAAATAAGCACCTCATAGTTTCTCAAAATCTAAAAGGAACATTATCAAACTGGAAAATGCATCTCGCCTACCAAAAATATAAAGCTTTTGAAACCTTAAATCATATAAAAGAGATGTTGCTTTATACATTTTTATTTGCATTGGGACTTCTCATCCTTACAGTATGGCTCATCTCTAAAAATCTCCTTAAAGGCGTACAACGCTTATCAAAAACTTCACAAGAAATCATACAAACTAAAGATTATACTAAACAGGTTATTGTCGAAAGTGATGATGAAATTGGACAACTTTCAAGCTCATTTAACACACTTATATCGCAAACCAACTCTTTATTAACACAGTTAGATACACAGAGCAAAACACATTTTGAGAACTTAATCGAACTTATCTCATTTTTCAATACCATCACACAAACCAAAGATAGAGAATCAACGCTTGCCATAGCAAAAGAGAAAATGTTACAGTTTAAAGAAGCCTCTAACATGGATAAACGTTTTTTAGATGCAACTTCAAGCATGGTAACTCTACAGTTAGAGCGTATCTCACTTTTGGATAGTACAAAAGAGGCACTAGAGGCGAAATCATTGTTTCTCTCTACCATATCACATGAACTCAGGACTCCACTAGGTTCTATACTCAACCTTACCCAACACTTAATGGTTAGCGAAAGCCTTAAAGATGAAGATGTTGATATGCTCTCCAAAATCGAAACATCCGCTACCCATCTGCTTGGCATGATTAACAATATTCTCGATATTTCAAAACTAGAATCCAATAAGCTCATTGTCCATAAGCAGAAGGTTAATTTAAAAACACTACTTGAAGAGATTGTCGAGATGATTGAACCCCTCACAAGTGAAAAAGAGTTGCAATTAATTCAAACTATCACAATTGACGATGAAGAAATCACTACCGACCCTCAACTCTTCAAACAAGTAGTCATCAACATCTTATCTAACGCTATCAAATACACGAACTATGGCTCTATTACCTTAGCCATGAAACAGAGCAAAAACCAATATCTACTCAAAGTCGTAGATACAGGTATAGGGATAGAACCAAAGTTATTAAACCATGTTTTTCAAGAGTTTTATCAAAGTAGTGTGAGCCTCAAAAATTTGGGAAATAGTAGTGGACTAGGATTGGCACTAAGTAAAAAAGTTGCTCATCTTTTAAAGGGAAATTTAGAGATATTTAGTAAGGGAAAAGACAAAGGAACAACACTATATTTTACCTTTAGCTCTTTTTAATAGTAAACCCAACTCCACGAACCGTCTCAATCACACTCGAAGCACTTTGTAACTTCTTTCTAAGATTTTTGATATGTGCATCAACAATGTTACTGGTTTTTAAAGAGTCAAAATCTCTATTTAAATGTTCACTAATTTGATATCGTGTCAAGACAACATTACTATTTAAAAGCAAAAATTCTAGAAGTTCAAACTCTTTATTTGAAAGTTTGATACTCTCATTTGAAACCAACACTTCTCTTTTTGATAAGTCAACTTGAAGATTTTTCACACTAAGTATGCTTTGTTTTTGACTTCCTTCTCTTCGTAAAATTGCCCTGATTCTTGCCAATAACTCAATATTTGAAAAGGGTTTTTGCATATAATCATCAGCACCACAATCAAGTGCCTCAGCCTTTTCAAAATCTTCACTTTTTGAGGAAAGTAATAAAACAGAAGTCAGCAAATTTGTATCTCTATTTTGTTTTAAAAATTCTACTCCGCTTCCATCAGGAAGCATCCAATCTAAGATTATTAAATCGTACCCTTTTTTATCAATGAAACCCTGCCCCTCTGCTAAATTGAAAGCTGTGTCAACTTGAAATTTTGCTTCAATAAGTAGCTTTTTCAGTCCAAAACTTAATGCTTCATTGTCATCAATGACTAAAATATGCATCTAATTTTCTAAACTTTTAATTGAATCGTATGCCACATCTGTCATCTTTATTAACTGCTCTTCACTCATAATATAGGGTGGCATAAAATAGACTACATTTCCAAGTGGTCGCAGAAGTACTTCATGGGAGAGTGCATATTTATATATTTCTAATCCGATGCGTTTTTCAGGTGCATAACCTTGTAGTTCAATCGCTACGATAAAACCTCTTTGTCTTACCTCTTTCACATTTGGCAAATCATTAAAACGCAAAGTCAAGGCTGTTAACATATCGATTTTAATTTTATTGTTTTCAATGATATTTTCTGACTCAAAAATATCCAAAGTTGCATTGGCAGCCGCACATGCTAGTGCATTACCAGTATAACTATGTGAATCCAAAAATGACTTTCCTTCACTGTAGTCACAATAAAATACTCCATATATCTCATCTGTGATCATAACACACGAGAGTGGCAAATACCCACCTGTAATGCCC
>DQTU01000001.1 GCA_015662615.1 Campylobacterales bacterium
AGCGAAGATGCTTTAGAACAAAGTGCTATTATAAACAGTCAAAAAGCTCAGTTGTATAGCTCTTTAGAGATAAAAGCTACTATTGTCGCTACTTACCTTAATGCTTCATATCCAGAGTATAAACATAGCAAAGATGAGATGTTTTTGGTAAGTATCTTTATTGATGATGATTCATCAGAGCCAGATAATCAAGGGATTTTTAATAAAGCTTATTTATTAACACTAAATGGTGTAAAAGTCAAAAGTGTAAAAAAGTTAGACTTTGAAGATGATTTGATTAAAATTGCTCCGATTCGAAATCGTTGGTCAACTTACTATCTTGTAGGATTTGAAACTCAGAGTGATGAAAAGTTAAAGCTGACTTTTAAAAACGATGCATATGGTGCGGAGGTTTTAGAGTATTCAAAAGTGTTTTGATACTGGTATCAACTCCTAAAAGTTGAGCATATATGAGATAATTTGCTAAGACTTTTTTCCCATAGTGTCTGGCTTGTCCGTTTGGAACCATTTCGAGACTTAGAAATGGTTCATATTTTCCGGCTTTAAAATACTCTTTTTGTAAAATATTACGCTTGGTAAAACCAATACCGCCATTATAGGCATAAGCTATAAATAGAGGGTGGTAGAGTGAGTTTTCTAAGTAGTTCAGATGAATATCTGCAAACTTATAGGCAGTTTTTGGGTCAAACATATCTTCATATTTAAAATCTTTAAAACCATTTTTTTCTGCGATATCTTTTGCCACATAAGGCATAAACTGCATCATCCCAAGCGCATAAGAGTAAGAGACTGAAGCGGGGATAAAACGGCTCTCTTGTCTAGCTATTGCTAAAATGAGTGCGATTCTCTCAGGTTTTAAATGTTTTATATATTGAAAATGAGGTTTTAAAAAATAGTGTTCTTCTTTTTGAAAATTATAGATAAGTCGAGCTACATGCGCTTCACTCTCTTTTGAGTTTAATTTCATAGCAACTGCTTTTTTAACATCATACGAGCTGTATTTTTGACTTTTAAAAATCTTTTGCACTTTAACCCAAGCAAATGGATCTGTAATATCAAAAGGTGCTTTGGTGTTGTTGGATTCAATGGTCGTGATGATACCTTTTGGTGCGATACCTAAAGTTTCATACGCAAAAAGTGAATAAATGTTTATATCTTTACTCTCTGTGAGTTTGCTAAGGTGCTTCTTATCTTGGGTAAGAAGGTACTGCCAAAATTGCGTTTTACTTTTATCAAATGCTTTTTTCGATTTTTTTTCAGAGAGTTTTAGATACCAAATGGCGATATCTTCTTTTTGAAGTTTTATAGCGTTCATTGCGAGTAGAAAATTTGCTTCTGCGGATAGATTTGAAGCATCAATTTTTAAGATACTTTGTTGAAGATTATTTAGTTTTGGATCCCTAATGATTTTTACAACCATTCTGCTAAAAGATTTCTGTTTACTTAAATCATTAAGTTTTGAAGCTGGAAGGGGATGGTTATAATAAGTTTGACGAAATTTACCACCAACTTCGGTAAATGTACTTATCAAAACCTCTTCTTTTGCATTCATGAGTGTTTCAAAACTACGAGTTGCGATAATTTTATAGCGCTCAGAAATTTTTGGATAGTTTTGTTTTATATCATCTGCAATTTGAGAAAGTGTTTGAGGTGGTAATTTAGTTGCCTTGTACGGACTAAGCCCCATGGCTACACAATCATTACTTTTTCCTTTGAACTGTTCCGCTTTTAGTTTGAGACAATACTTTGTTCTTGTAAAACTAAAATTATCAACTTTGTCAGCAAACTTATAAAAGAGTCTGTAGTTCATATTATAGACATCACCGATCAGCGCTTCTGCCTCTTTAGGTTTGATATCTTGGTCTAAAAATTGTGAGATATAAAAGTCTTTTGCAAAACTTCTTGGTTTATCTTTGAAGAAATCTAGGGTGATAGTTTCTGCAGAAAGTCCAATGCTCAAAAAGAGCAAAAATAGTATTGCTCTTTGTGACATAAGTTATAGGAAGCTTTTTAAAAGTTGTTGGGTAAAAATAAGTGCAAATATCACAATGATAGGCGATAGATCAATGCCGCTTATGGTTGTAGGAATGTAGCGTCTTATAAATTCGTAAACAGGTTCAGTCAATCTTCTAAGGATTTGAACCACAGGATTTGATGGATCTGG
>DQTU01000065.1 GCA_015662615.1 Campylobacterales bacterium
GGTGCCGATTTCTCTCAAGGTTTTTATTTAGGAGAGCCGAGTCCTAAAATAGTCAGCATTCAAGAGGTTATGATAGCAAATGACCAGCTAGATACCCACTAGAAAATGACCATTGTAAATTATAGCCGCCACATGGACCATCCAAGTCCATCACTTCACCACAAAAATAGAGTCCATGAATGAGTTTACTTCCCATTGTATCAGGGTTAATCTCTTTTAGTGATATACCGCCTCTAGTAATCATCGCCATTTTAAAACCCTCATGACCTGTAACAGTTAACGGTGTCCATGCTAATATCTTGATAAGTTTATCTCTATTTTGCCCTGCTATTTTGCTAAATTTTTCAGTTTCATTTATATCACAAATTGTGCAAAGCTCATATGCGACAGATTTTGGCAATAGTAAAGAGACTGACTCTAAAATTGAGAGTTGAGGATACTTCTTCAGATGCACTCTTATCTGCTCTTCATTCATCCCTTTTGTCATGTTTATCAATAATGGAACTTCATTATATTTATCAAGTAACGGTGTTATTTCTCTCGCAAAATCAAGCACAACGGGACCTCTAATTCCCTCTTTGGTAAAGATAAGATCTCCACATGCGCGTAGTTTTTGTGCTTTTTTGAGATCGATGCGCAGTGTTGCTTTGGCAATGGTGTCAGCTCGACAGTTTGCTCCCCATTTCTCTTTTGTGATAAGCGGCATCATTGCAGGATATAGATCTGTAATTTTATGTCCTATTTCACTTACTATGAGATGCCCATCACCTTCTGCACCAAGTGTAGGATATCCTAACCCACCAGTAGCAATTATAATATTTTCAGTTTTATAGCTAGTGTCTTGTGTACTTACTCCTATAATTTTGTTAGCGGAGAGTTCTAGCTTTTTAGCTTGTTGGGAACATTTGATCTCTACACCTAGTTTTTTCATCTCGTTTTCAAGTGCATTAATAATCGTGTTTGAACTATGCGTAATAGGAAATACACGAATTCCATCGGGAGCATGGCTTTTAACACCAATCTCTTTAAAAAAATTACGAAGATCTTGTTGATTCAGTCTCTCTAGTGAAGGTGTCATAAAGCGACCATTTCTACCAAAACATGCCATAAAATCTTCATTAGAGAGCGTATTTGTAAGGTTGCATTTTCCTCCACCAGTTGCTTTGAGTTTTGCTCCAAGTTTTGGTAGTTTTTCAAGTAATAATACTTTTTTTCCAAGTCGAGATGCAACTATAGCACTCATCATTCCAGCGGCTCCAGAGCCTATTACTATAAGATTGTAGTTGATTACATTATTCATTAGGTAAATTTTACAATTAATTCGCTTTTATCAATCAAATTTTTATACAATATAGCAAATTTTTTTGGAGGCATATCATGCAAAACATAAGACAGAAGATCGTAAGCGTTTTAGCACTACTTGGTGTTATCGTATTTTTCTCAAGATGTAGTGGAGATAAAACAGAACAAGTTGAACAGAAGGTAGTAGAGCAGAATGCGCAGATAGAAGTATCCCATGAGGCGGCTTCTGCTGAGGTTGTTGAAGATAAAGATCATTTGTCAAATCCTAAAACACTATTTGTCAAAAGTGAAGATGATATAGCATCTGCAAAAGCAGAGTCAGAGCGTTTAGCAGAGCTTAGAGCTCAAGCTGAGCTTTTAGAGATCCAAAAAGCTGAAGCTGCTCGTTTAGCGGCAGAAGCTGAAGCAATCGCACAAGAACAAGCTGTAGCAGAAGAGGTTAAGGCTGAAAAACAGAGAGCTGAACAAGCCATAATTGATAAAAAAGCAAAAGAGCTCGCAGATGAAGAGAAAAGAGTTGCAAAAGAAGAGGCGATGAAACAACGCATAGCTGATGAAGATGCAGAACATGCAAAACAGTTAAAAGCGGAAGAACATAAAATAGCCGAATCACTTGCAAAAATAGAAGCTGAGAAAAAAGCGATCGAAGTGGTAAAATCAGAGCTTGAAGAAAAAAGAACTGCATTAGAACAAGATCAAAATGCTACTGAGGCTATAAAAGTACAACTAGCACAAGACAGAACTGCATTAGAACAAGCAAACAAAGAGATTGAAGAGGCAAAAGCACAAATGGAAACTGCTAAAGCAGAGCTTGATAAAGCTAAGTTAGAGTTTGAAGAAAATGCAAAAGTTTCTGCAGAAAAATCTGAAAAATTAAAAGCAGCTGCTACAGCCGCTGCACTTTTAGCGACCCAACAAACTGCTGTAAAAGCAGCAGCTGATGCAAAAGCTTTAGAAGAGCAAAAGTTAGCACTTGAAAGTGAGCGAAAAGCATTAGAAGAGGCAAAAGCAAACCTA
>DQTU01000073.1 GCA_015662615.1 Campylobacterales bacterium
TCCTACACTCGCTCCAATATAACCCATCTCATCTTTTAATGCAATTGGCTCAGAGAGTGTATCAATAATCTTTTGTGCAACGATTGAAGGATAAGCGGTATCTTGAATATCTTCTAAAATAATAGTAAATTCATCACCACCAAGACGAGAGACCGTATCTTCTGTTCTAAGGGAGGCTTTAAGTCTTTTGGCTACTTCTATCAAAAGAAGATCTCCATAGTCATGACCTAAGGTATCATTGATCATTTTAAAGTTATCAAGATCTATAAACATGAGTGCAATTTTACTTTTGTTTCTTTTTGCTTTTGAAACAGCATTTCTTAGAGAGTCTTGAAAAAGAGCTCGATTTGGCAGGTTGGTCAACAGATCATAATGTGCTAGGATATTGAGTTTAGTTTCTGTTTTTTTCTGTTCACTGATATCAGAGTAGATACCTCCAAAAAGTTTTTGACCATTTTTATTGATTACAAAACGATGTGTTTGAAAATAATGGTTCTTACCCATTTTATCAGTGAGTTTCTCTTCTGCCGTAAAGGTTCCTCTCTTTATAAGTACATCATTGTGAATGATATTGTTTTGATCTTCACTACTCATGATATCTGATATATTTTTACCTTCAAGTGTGTCTACTCCAAAGAAGTCATTAAGATATTTGTTTGAGAAAAGATAATTATTGTGCTCATCTTTTATAAAAGCACCTGCTGGTAGATTTTCCATAAAGAGTTGAAACTGTTCTTCAGAATTTTTAAGGGCAATTTGTGCCTCTTTAATCTCAGTGATATCATTTAAAAATCCTACAACTCTAGTAGACTTTCCATCTTTGCTTCGAGTTGCTTTTCCTCTGATCGAAACCCATTTTATTTGATTGTCTATTTCAATCCTATGCTCTGCATTGAAATTTGCAGTTAAACCATTTATGTGTTTTTCTAAAGCCTTTGCAACATGTACTCTATCTTCATGTAAAATAGTACCAATCCAACTTGAGATATGGTTTTTTATCGGTTTATCAGCATATCCGATAATCTCTTTAAAACGGTTGGAGTAAAAAACTTCACCACTTTTAACATCAAAATCCCAAAGCCCTTCATTTGAACCACTTGTTGCAAGTTCATAACGCTCTTTAAAGGAGTTAATAGTTCTTTTTGCATTGTTCTGTTCACTAATATCTACAATGATTCCAAGCTTTGCTTCATTATCATTACCTACATCTGAGATATAAGTAATTGATTCTATCTTTTGACCGATGTCATTAACCAATTCTAATTCAAATTTGTTTTTAATGCTATCGTTGAGTGAAAGAAGTTGATTTAAAACCTTTTGGCGATTTGATCCAGCAAAGGTATCAAATGCACTATTTGTGATAAAACTACTGTTTTTAGTATGTTTGTAAAACATAGGAATTGGAAAGTTTTTTATCATAGTTTCTATCGTGCCGTTTGCTTCTTTAACATCTGCGCCTATTAGCTTTTTAAACATTTACTATCTCCAACTTAATCTCTGTTTCTCAATATCGACTAATTCTAAAAAAAATAAAATCAAAAGAGGGCTTTTTGTAGAATAAAGATAGATAAGGGGAATTTATGGGAAAACCAAACTTTACACATTTGCATCTGCATACAGAATATTCATTACTTGATGGTGCAAATAAGATAAAAGCTTTAGCTAAAAAAGTTAAAGAATTAGGCATGACTTCAGTCGCTATGACTGACCATGGAAACATGTTTGGAGCAATTGATTTTTACATGACGATGCGAAAAGAGGGTATCAAACCGATTATCGGTATAGAAGCGTATATTCACAACCATGATGATATATCAGATAAAAGCTCAAGGCAGAGATTTCACCTTTGTCTGTATGCTAAAAATCAAGTTGGTTATAAAAATCTCATGTACCTAAGTTCTCAAAGTTTTATCAATGGTTTTTACTACTATCCCCGTATGAGTAAAAAGATGCTGTTTGAACATAGTGAGGGGCTTATCTGCTCTTCTGCATGTCTGCAAGGCGAAATAAATTGGCATCTCAATTTAAACAGCGAGAGAAATAGAAACAATGGGGCAGGGGGCTATGAAAAAGCTAAAGAGGTTGCACTAGAGTATAAAGAAGCTTTTGGTGAAGATTTTTATATGGAACTTATGCGTCATGGCATAGAAGACCAACAGTTTATAGATGAGCCGATACTAAAACTATCAGCAGAAACTGGAATTAAGATTATCGCTACAAATGATACGCATTATACCGAACAAGAACATGCCGATGCGCAAGAGGCGTTTATGTGTATTGCGATGAATAAAGAGTTTGATGACCCAAATCGTCTTCGTCATAGTGTGCATGAGTTTTTTGTAAAAAGCCCTGAGCAGATGTATGCACTTTTTTCTGATATCCCAGAGGCTATAGAAAATACCCAAGAGATCGTTGATAAATGCAATCTTGAAATTAAACTAGGTAACCCAACACCTCCAAATTTTAAATTTGTTAAAGAGTATGCAGAAGCTGAGGGGTTGGACTATGATAATGATGCGGATTATTTTATCTACAAATGTAAAGAGGGGCTAGAAGAGCGTTTGAAAATTGTGCCGAGTGAAAGGCATGATGAGTACAAAGAGCGTTTAGAGTTTGAGATGGATATCATCAATAGTATGAAATTTCCAGGGTATATGCTTATCGTTTGGGATTTTATCCGTGATGCAAAAGAAAAAGGTATCCCCGTCGGTCCTGGACGGGGTTCGGCTGCTGGGAGTTTGGTAGCATTTTCACTTAAAATTACTGATATAGACCCTATGAAATATGATTTGATTTTTGAGAGATTTTTAAATCCTGAACGGGTAAGCATGCCCGATATCGATATCGATTTTTGTCAAAAAAGACGGGGTGAGTCTATTGATTATGTTGTCCAAAAATACGGCAGAGAAAATGTTGCACAAGTTATCACTTTTGGTAAGCTTTTGGCAAAAGGGGTTATAAGAGATGTTGCACGAGTCATGGCAATGCCTTATGCCGAGGCAGATGCTATGGCAAAACTTATACCTGATGAGTTAGGAATTGATTTGGCAGACTCTTATGAGAAAGAGCCAAAAATTAAAGAGCTTATAGAGTCAAATTCTGCGGCAAAAAGAGTATGGGAGTATGCATTAGCTCTTGAAGGATTAAATAGAAACTCAGGCATGCATGCAGCTGGAGTAGTTTTAAGTAATGATGCACTTTGGAGTAAAACACCTATATATAAACCATCAGGCGAAGATCAGCCGTATATAACGCAATACTCTTTAAAATATCTCGAAGATGTTGACCTTATCAAATTTGACTTTTTAGGTCTTAAAACTTTAACGGTAATTGATGATGCTTTGAAGTTGATTGATAAGAGATATGATAAAAAGATAAATTTTAATGAGGCTGATTTTGATGACCCAAAAATTTATGAACTTATCCAAAGTGGTGCGACAATCGGACTGTTTCAAATTGAATCAGATGGTATGCAATCCCTAAATGAGCGGTTAAAACCAAGTAACTTTGAAGATATCATTGCGGTCTTAGCACTTTATCGACCAGGTCCTATGGAGTCAGGCATGCTTGATGACTTTATCGAGAGAAAGCATGGAAGAGAATCTATTGTTTATGATTTTCCTGAGCTTGAGCCTATTCTAAAACCAACTTACGGGGTTATTGTTTACCAAGAGCAAGTTATGCAAATTGTTCAGACTATTGGTGGATTTTCTCTAGGTGGGGCGGATGTTGTAAGACGGGCGATGGGTAAGAAAATTAAAGAGGAGATGGATAAACTTAAAGGTGAGTTTGCTATCGGAGCAGAGAAAAAAGGTTTTAATAAACCAAAAGCAGAAGAGCTTTTTGATTTGATTGTAAAGTTTGCAGGGTACGGTTTTAATAAATCTCATTCAGCAGCTTATGCGATGATCACTTTTGAAACCTCTTATCTAAAGACTTATTATCCAGCTGAGTTTATGGCAGCACTTCTTACTAGTGAAGCACAGAACACAGATAAAGTAGCAAAATATGTTGATGAGGTAAAAAGAGTTGGAATCGAGCTTTTACCACCTTCGGTAATAGAGAGTAGTATCGAGTTTAGCCCCTCACATGATGATACGCATGATATTATCCTTTTTGGGATGGGTGCGATAAAAGGTGTTGGAAGTAAAGCGATAGAGAGTATCATTGAAGCAAGGGATGAAAAGCCGTTTGAAGATTTGAGTGATTTTATCGCAAGAGTTGATGGTTCGAAGGTAAATAAAAGAGTGATTGAAGCACTTATAAAATCAGGTGCAATGGATAGTTTTGGCTATTCAAGACGGGCACTCATAGACCAAATTGAAAAAATTGTCGAAGCAGGGCAGGAGGCAAGTCGTGCTCAAAAGATGGCAGTTGGTTCACTTTTTGGAGATGATGAAGAACTTACAAAAATTTCTATGACTATAGATGAGTTACCAGAGTATGATGGAAAAAATATCTTAGCACTTGAAAAAGAGACTTTAGGATTTTATGTTTCGGGACATCCTCTTGATGAGTTTAGAGCAGAAATAGAAGCTATTAAGCATTCACTTTCGAGCGAAATAGACACAATCGCAGATGGCTCTAAAACACTTTTTATCGGAAAAATAGAGAATATCGTCAGCAAGATAAGTAAAAAAGGAAATAAATTTGGAATCGTGACTTTGATGGACTTTCATGGAGATATCGAGTTTATGGTTTTTGAAAAGACCTTAGTTCAGATTGCCATGATGGACCAAAATAGACCTATCGCTTTTAAAGTGCAAATTACCAAAGATGATAGAGGTATTAATAAGCGAGTTTTAAAAGTCTCAGATTTAGAAGGTGCGAAAAAAGAGAAAACTGATATCAAAAAAGAGGTAGTTAAAGAAGTAGTTTCTCCAATCTTTGTGAAAATTGAGATCAGTTCAGGAGTGGAAACATTAAATGCACTTCATAGATTGGTAAAAGAGTATCCGGGAAATCGTCCATTAAAGCTTATACTTTCATCAAAACTACAAGATGTTGTGATTGAGTCAAATATCTCTGTAAATGAGATGATAGTGGAGAAACTTGAAGCGATAACTTCTATAAAGGTGGCAGCTTGACTAGGTTTCTTATTTTTAAGAGAAAGTGATTAAATTTAGGGAATTATCGGAAGTGAAAGCTTTGGTTCACAACTATACTACTGGTAAGTCTGAGTTGAGGATATAGCTATACTTAAGCTCTAATCTAATTGGAGTTATCTGTATGAAAAAATATTAAAGCGTATTTATAATATAATCTTAATTATGGAAAAAAAAGAATATGATAATAGTTTATCACAAAATAAAAACCTCAATGAATTTAAAAAATATGGATTATACACAACTGAATTAGACCCACAAGTAAACTCATATTTTTCTATAGCTGATGAATTAAATAATAAAATCCAAACATTAAAAAATAAAAATTCTGAACTTTGGAATACAATTTTACAAAAATTAAAAATTGATTGGACTTATAATTCAAATAGTATAGAGGGAAGCACACTTACAAGAGGGGATACACACTTTTTTTTAACGGAGGGGTTAACAGTAGAGGGCAAGCCGTTTAAAGATTTTATAGATACAAAAAATCATTCTAATGCACTTGATTGGCTTTATGAAATATTAAAAGATAAAAGGGAATTAAGTGAAGGAGTTGTAAAAGAGTTAAATGCACTTTTACTATATGGTCTTGAATCTACACCTGCAACAAATTCATTAGGTCAAAAAGTAGATAAAAAAGCAAATGCAGGGCAATATAAAAATCAACCAAATCATGTACTATTAGCAAATGGTGATATTCATTATTATGTTGAACCTATTTTAGTACAAGCACAAATGCAAGAACTTATAGAGTGGATAAATGAGAACATAGACAAAATTCATCCGATAGCTGTAGCATCCATACTTCACTATAATTTAGTAAGGATTCATGCTTTTGATGATGGGAATGGTAGAGGTGCAAGAATACTAATGAATCTAGTTTTAATAAAAAAAGGATTTTTTCCAGCTGTTATAAAAACAGAGAGAAAAAGAAAATATTTAGAAGCTATACACGAAGCAGACAAAGGAGATATTAACCCTTTCATCCAATTTATAGCAACTGAACTTATAGAGACACAAGAAAAAGTGTTAAATGATTTAAAATGAAATACTTTAGAGTGAATGCCTAAAATCTAAAAAGATAGATTCCAAAAAAAATCTTCACATAACGATTAAAGCCTCATACACCTTTTGTAGGCAGCTTAAATTGAATAAGATTTAAGTGTCTCCAAATCAATCATATCCAATATCTTGTCCTGTGTAGCATGTAAGTTTATCTTTGGTGCAAAGCCGTCTTTGTGAGCTTGGAGAAATCTTTCAGCTGATAAACACCAAAATTGATTTGGTTTTAGACCGTAAAAGTTATATTGGAAGTTAGGTTCTGTTAAGTCATTCTCGACACTTGCAGAGTACTCCAAGAGCTCTTTTGAAGCTTGTCTGCATATCGCTTGGACTTGGTAGTCGTCTCCACTTGAGAAGCAATTTCCGTCACGATTGAATCCAGCTAATGGTCTTTTATTGCAGATATGTAGTGGTTCGCCTAAAACATTTTTTGCTTCAATCATTCTTTAATCTTTTAAAAAACTCTTTTGTAGCCTCGTCAATTCGATGGGGTTTGCCATCTTTACACAAAAAAACCAAAGTCACAGTCTGTTTAAATATAAGTGTGTCATCTCGTACTATTTCATGGTAGAGTTCTAAACTGGTATGTTTTATCTTTGTGACAACCGTTTTTACTTCTAAAATATCCCCTAAAAATGAGGGGCTTAAAAAGTCTGCTTCAATTTTTCTGATGGCAAAATGACAATCATTTATCATTGGTGATTTACCAGCTGAAAAGAAATATTCACTTCTTGCCATTTCACAAAAGTCAAGATAGTTTGAGTGGTAGACGATGCCACCCATGTCGGTATCTTTGTAGTATATTCTTACTTTCACATAAATCCTTTTTTTTATTTTACCTGACTATCTTGAAAGTAAATGAAATCTTGCTAAAATCTGAAAAATATTAGAGGGGATAAAATGGCTGATATAGAAGCTTTAAAAGATGAGTACATAGATCATATGATGAATCCTAGAAATTATGGGAAGATTGAAAACTATAGTGGTAAGGGAATTGGGAAAAATCCAAATAACAATGAGTTAGTCGAGATGTATCTCAAGGTAACTGAAAAAATTCTTGTTGATATCAAGTTTCAAGCGATTGGCTGCATGAGTACGATTATCACTGGTTCTATCTTTACAGAGATGGTTACGGGTGAGACGATAGAAGAGGCTGAGAGTGTTATGGAAGATTTTATCAAAGGACTTGACAATGCACCGCCTGAAACTAAGGCATGCGGTGAAATGGTAGCGAAATCTTTTATGGCAGCTTTGGTTAATTTTAGTAATCGTGAAAATGGTAGGGATGAGGCTGATTATACACTGTTAATTACGGAGGATTGTGTAATAGATGAAGAAAAGTAATATATTTCAAAAAAAGCATGAGTTGTGGTTGAGTTTTCTTTTTGGAGCTTTTTCTGTCGAGGATGATAAAATTTTTGACATTTTATATGATTTTGCGATGATCGAGTTTCGTCATCTTTCATGGCTTGGGGATGCTTTGGTGGAAGAGGGTGTGGAGTTTGATTTTGACAAAGATGATATTGACTTTGTCTCTGGCGATACGCATACGCTTTTTAAAAAATTAAAAGAGAATATTGAAAAAACACAAGCTTTTTATCCTGAGGGTGCAGATGTGATGTATGATAGGTTCGTGAGCGATGAAACCTACTTTATCCAAAAACTTGGTGAATTATCTTTGACGCATGAAGAAGAGGAGATTACCGCATATAGAAAAAGTAGAATTTTGGCTGGATATGAGTTAAACAAAGAGCAGACAGATGCTTTGACTTACTTTTTGTTTGAAGAGAGTTATAAAGAGTATGAGTTGATTTTGGTGTATATGTATGCTAACTTTTTTACAGACTCAAAACTTCTCTCTGGCATTTTTATCGATCTTATTTACGAGTCACAATTCCATTTAAAAAGTTTTGCTAGAATGATGAGAGAGATGGGACTTTTACATGTGCCTAGAACGCTAATGGAACAAATCTACAAGTTTGATGATTTGGAGAGATTTTTGGTTGATGGTATTAAAGAGGAAGAGGCTGCTAAAGAGGAGTGTCTGAAACTTGCTCGGGCAGTTGAGAATGAAGAGCTTGGGAACTTTTTTAACTTTATCAATTTTCAAGAGAACTACCATATAGAGCTTATGGAAAAAGCGTTAACGCATATCAGAGGGAAAAATTTTGAATAAAATAATTAAAGCAGCTTGGACAAATGGGATTTCCAGAGGTTTTGGGAAGTTCGCTTCTTATAAATTTCCTGCATTAATTCAACATGGATTTAATGCTATTTATGTCAAAACAATGGGTGTTGATATGTCAAATTTTCATCCTTTAAACCATTATGAAACGCTTAATTTACTTTTTACAAGAGAGCTTTTATATGCAAGAGAGATGCCAAAAGACCCAACGGTCATTGTTTCGCCTGCAGACTCTTTAATCTCTGAGCTTGGAGATCTGAAAGAGAGTACAGCTTTGCAGATAAAAGATTTTCAATACTGCATTAAAGAGCTTTTGACGGAGCATATATCTGATAAGAATAAAGAGCGTGTTATAGATGGTAAATTTATCAATTTTTACCTATCTCCCAAAGATTATCATAGATATCATGTTCCGACGGATATGCGAGTAACTAAAATTATCCATGTTCCTGGACTTCTTTATCCTGTAAATTTCACTTATCTTAGAAAAGTACACTCACTGTTTGTTAAAAATGAACGAGTTGTTTTAGAGTGTTTTGACAATACAGGAAAACTGTTTTATATGATTTTAGTGGGTGCACTCAATGTTGGAAAAATGACACTCTCATTTGAACCAAAAGTTGAAACAAATATAGATGCATCAGAGTTAAAAGTGTACGAATATGATGATCTGCATCTTAAAAAAGGTGACGAGCTTGGGATGTTTAAAATGGGTTCAACAGTTGTTATGATATTTGAAGAGGGTTCAGTAAATCTTGCAAGTGAAGTTGGTAAAAAAGTTAGATTTGGAGAAGAGATAGCGACCAAATTGTAGGGTGGGAGAATCCCACCAAATAACTGTAAAATTATTTTTTAACTTTTTTCTTTGAATCTTTTTTAGCTTTTGAATTTTTCTTCTTAGCTTTTTTCTCAGACCTTTTTGTAGCATCACCAGCTTTTTTCTTTACTCTTTTAGAAGTTTTCTCTTTTGACTTTTTAGCTTTTTTACTAATTTTATCTTTTGAAGAGCTTGTTTTCTTAGAAACTGACTTTTTAGCTTTACCTACTTTTTTATCAGAATTCTTGATACCTCTTTTTGCATTGTCAGCTATCTCAGCACCGATACCATTTATGTTTTTTAAATCAGCAGCAGATCTTATTTTATTGCTTTTTCTATATTTGATAATTGATGCAGCTCTTTTTTCACCAATTCCTTTGATAGTCATAAGTTCAGATTTTGAAGCAGTCTGAAAATTCATCGCAAAAAGCGAAACAGCCGTAAATGTAAGTGCTAAAAATAGTTTTTTCAACATAAGTATTCCTTAAAGTAATTTATTTACTTAGGATTATAACATGATGAAAGTGAAATTATTGTGAAAGAGGAAGTATTTGCAAAGGAAAAACCTTTGCAAATATGATTAACAACTATATGTTGATTGGAATTCAAATGGTGTTGGTTGAGACTCATTTGCCCAAACTTGTCTTTCAAAATGATAGTGTTGGTATGTGTCAATAAAGTCTTGTGTCATAACAGGTTGTAAGAAGTCATTATCAGCTATTAAACCTTCAAGTGCTTCTCTTAATGTATGAGGCATTTGAGGAATCTTCTTTTCTCTAATCTCATCAAGTGATAGTTCAAAAAGATCTTCATCCATAGGACCTACTGGGATATCTTTGTTTTTGATACCATCAAGTCCTGCAAGTAAAAGAACTGCAAATGCAAGATAAGGACAAGCTGTGCTATCAGGGAATCTTGTTTCAATTCTTGTAGCCATCTCTCCTGCACCATAAGGGATACGACAAGCAGCTGATCTGTTTTGAGATGAATAAGTTAAAATATTTGGTGCTTCAAATCCAGGAATTAGTCTCTTATAAGAGTTAATTGATGGGTTTGTAAATGCTGAAACAGCATGTGCATGTTTAAAGATACCACCAAGATAGTGAAGTGCAGTATCACTAAGGTTTGCATATGCACCCTCTTTGTAGAATGTATTTTTACCATCTTTCCAAACTGATTGGTGTACATGCATACCATTACCATTATCTCCATGGAGTGGTTTTGGCATAAAAGTACAAGATTTACCATTAAGGTGTGCAACCATTTTACAGACATATTTATATTTTTGTACATTGTCTGCTGCTTCTACAAGTGTGTCGTATTTGATACCTATCTCACCTTGAGCTTGTGCCACTTCGTGGTGACCTAGCATCACTGTAAGTCCAACTTCTTCAAGAATTTGCATCATCTCAGCTCTTAAATCCACCATAGAATCTATAGGCATAACTGGAAAATATCCACCTTTTGTTCTAGGGCGGTGACCTGTGTTTATGTAGTCAGAATCCATTCTGCTATCATTCCACTCACCCTCTTCACTCTCTACTCTATAACCTGATTCATTAATTCCTGACCAAATTTGCACATCATCAAAGATGAAAAATTCATTCTCAGGTCCGAAAAATACTTGATCTCCAACACCTAAATCTGCCATATGGTCTAATGTTTTTTTAGCGATACTTCTTGGACATTTTGCATAAAGCTCATTTTCGTAGATATCATAAACATCACAGATAACGATGATAGTAGGATCAGCAGTAAACGGATCCATAAAAGCAGTACCAACTTCAGGTTTCAAAAGCATATCTGATTTGTTGATAGGCTGCCATGCGTCGATAGATGAACCATCAAATGGTAAACCAGCTTCTAACATTGATGTTTCAACTGCACTCAGTACATAAGTAATATGATGCCATGCGCCTTTGATATCTGTAAATCTAAAATCTACAAATTGAACCTCATTTGATTCACAAAACTTATAAAACTCTTCTACATTGCTAACGAATTTACCCATTGTTTCTCCTGAAATTTTAGTATCAGAGATTATATCTAAAATTAGGAAAAACTTAAATGAAAGGAGTGATTAAAATTTAATCAGTTGCATATCTCTGTTTTTAAAAGTAGCACATTTGTCGTAATAAAACTTTTTTGCAAAGGGTATGAGTTGGTCTTTATAAAGTCCGACTTGATTAGGTTTGTGTGCATCGCTGGAGAATGTAATCGGTATATCAAGCTCACTTATACTCTCTAGCAGAGAAGCAGATGGATATATTTCACCAGTTGGTTTTCTTAATCCTGACATGTTAAGTTCAATGACCATGTTCGCCTTTTTTATCGCTTTGAGTGCATCTTTGGCTATTAGTCGTACATCTTTTTTTGGCAGAAAGTTAAAAACTTTGATAAGGTCTAAATGTCCAACGATATCAAACAGTCCACTTTTAGCTAAAGCTTCGATAGTATCAAAATACTCTTGCCAGATTTTGTCGATATCTTTGTGTTTATAGTTCCCAATAAATTCTGGATTGTCAAACCCCCATTTACCGATGAAATGCACAGAGCCTATAAAATAATCTACATCTGCATTTAAAACCCTCTTATCCATGTGATTTTCAAGATAATCAACTTCATAGGCTAAAAGGATATTGATATCATCTTTATATTTTTCTTGTAAATCTTTAACACTCTGTTCATACTCTTTCATCTGAGAAAACATCATGCGATATTTGGGATCATAGTCCATCGGTGCATGATCGCTAAAACCAAAATACTTAGTTCCATTTTTTATAGCTTGTTTTACATACTCTTCCATCTCGCCAGAAGCATGGTTGCAAAGTGCTGTGTGGTTGTGTAAATCTACAATCATTTAATCTTTCCTCTGTTTTGTCGATATAGTATTATACTAAAAAATCTGCTTTAGGAGATAAGTTTTATGACACAAGAAGAATTAGATGCGATGATGGCTGGGGGATTGGATGAAGATATTGCAGTTTTAGAAGAGGAAGAGATAGCTGAAATAGAGGATTCAACTTATGAAGAAGATTGTATTGATTGTCCTCCACCACCGACTAAGGAGTATAAAGTTGTTAGTCAACTTGATGATGTTACCAAAGATTCAGAAGTTAAAGCTGGTGAAATTTTTGATAAACTTGAAGATATTAGTGCTTTTGTAGGTGATACAGAAGAATTATCAAATACTTTAACCCAGACACTTACAGATAATATTCAAATGTTTGAAAAACTGTGTGCTAAGTTTCCAAATGTTGAGAGTTTTAAAACAGCTCTTGCAGAGAATCAAGAAGCACTATCAAAAACTGAAGAAATCACTCAAAAATCTCAAGACTCTAGTGATGAAATCATGATGATTATGGATATCATGCAGTATCAAGATATTCACAGACAAAAGATAGAGCGTGTTATCAATGTCATGAGAGCACTATCCAAATATATGAGTGCACTTTTTGAATCAAGCATGGATGATGACAAAAGAGCATCAACGGCACAACACATCAGTGGAGATTCATATGATGAAGTCACTGAAGATGAAATTGAAGCACTTTTGGAGAGTTTAGGTAAAAAATAGATATTATTCCTAAAAAATAGGAATTTACTTGAAAAAAGCAGAACTTCTCTCTCCAGCAGGGAATTTTGAAAAACTAAAAATTGCATTGGCATATGGTGCTGATGCTGTATATGGAGGGGTTAGTCACTTCTCACTTCGTATCCGTTCGGGTAAAGAGTTTACTTATGAGAGTTTCAAAGAAGCTATTGATTATACCCATGAGCAAAATAAAAAACTTTATGTAACGGTCAATGGCTTTCCTTTTAATAACCAGCTAAAACTTCTTGGTGAACATATCGAAAAAATTGCAGATATGAACCCTGATGCGATTATCGTTTCTACTCCTGGGGTTATTAAACTTGCCAAGCAGATAGCACCTCATATTCCTCTTCATCTTTCAACTCAGGCTAATGTTTTAAATTATCTTGATGCAGAGGTTTATCATGAGATGGGAGTTGAACGGATTATCGCAGCGAGAGAAGTGAGTTTGAAAGACCTTATCGGAATCAAGAAACATTTGCCAAATTTAGAGATTGAGATATTTGTTCATGGCTCTATGTGTTTTGCATATAGTGGTAGATGTTTGATATCCTCGGTTCAAAGTGGTCGTGTGCCAAACCGTGGAAGTTGTGCCAATGATTGCCGTTTTGATTATACGCTTTATGCTGAAAACCCTGATGATGGAACGCTATTTAAGATAGAGCAAGATGAGGGTGGTACACATATCATGAATGCCAAAGATATGAATATGAGTAGCCATGTAGATGAGATATTGGCTAGTGGTGTTATCGACTCTTTAAAAATTGAAGGGCGTACAAAAAGTGCCTATTACGCTGTGGTAACTGCAAGAACTTATCGCATGGCAATTGATGATTTTTATGATAAAAAATATGATGCTAAAAAGTATGAAAAAGAGTTATTGACGACTAAACATAGAGGTTTTAGTGATGCTTATCTACTGCAGCGACCCCATGAAAAGCATGATACACAAAATTTACACACAGCTATAAGTGAGGGGACTTACGAAGTTTCTGGGCTTGTATTGGAAGAGGGTTATCACTTTATGTGTAAATATAAAACATATCCAAATATCGAGATAGAGATGATTGTTCCAGCAAATGAAAAAGTTCAAGAAGTAGAAAATGAGCTTGGAAAAATCTTTATAAAAGATGGAGAACCAATGATTGTTTTTTATAAAATCATTACCAATACAGATAAAGAGTTAGAGAGTGTCCATAGTGGATATACTTTACCGATTAAATTACCTGGAATTTTGCCAGCCTATACAATTATGAGGCAGAAAATCTAAAAAGAATTTTACAAATGCCGATATTGTAGTTATATAAAACCATAAAAGGCATTTGATGCACAAAATACTATTAGTTGATGATTCAAAGACTATCTGTACTTTTTTATCTCAAAAAATTATAGATACCTTAGATATTATGGTAGATGTTGCACACAGTTATGCTGAAGCACAAGAATATGTTAAAAAAAATCCTGACTATTTTTTAGCACTTTTAGATGTCCACCTTCCAGATATGAATGATACAACGATGGTTGATTTTATGATAGATAATGATATTTCTTCTCTTGTCATGACGGGTGATTTTAATGAGGATATTTTTAAAACATTTAGCAAACGAAATATTATTGATTATGTCTTAAAAGAGACTCCAGAATCGTTAAATTATATTGTTTCATTGATTTCTCGTGTGTATCAAAATAGCATGACAAAAGTACTTATCGTTGATGACTCTATAACGGTTCGAAGTCAATTGAAGTATTTTTTAAATAGTCAACTTTTTAAAGTTCTAAGTGCAGATGAACCTTTGAGCGCACTAAAAATCATAGAGAAAAATAGTGATATCAAAATTATTATCACAGATTACAACATGCCAAACTTGAATGGTGTGGAGTTTTTAAAAGTTATCAGGCGTAATTTCTCGAAAAATAAGATTGCAGTTGTTGGTATATCAACAAATGAGAAGAATGCAATTTCTTTTTTAAAATATGGTGCAAATGATTTTGTGATCAAACCTTTTTTCAAAGAGGAGTTTGTCTGCCGTATCAACAACACCGCAGAAGTATTGGAGAATGTCAATAAACTTGAAGAGATCGCAAATATAGACTTTTTGACCAAAGTATCAAATCGAAAATACTTTTTTGAAAAAGCTGGCATCTATTTTGAGGAGGCACGAAGCAATAATTTGCCATCTGCAGTTGCTATGATCGATATTGATAATTTTAAATTGGTAAATGATACTTATGGTCATGCGGTGGGAGATGATGTTATAAAAGCATTAGCAAAAATTCTTCGTGATAATATCAAAGGACAAGACATCGTTGCGCGTTTTGGTGGGGAAGAGTTTGTGTTGTATCTCAAAGATATTACCGCTGAGGCTGCATTAAAATTTATGCAGTCAATGTGTCAGAAAATTTCTAAACTTGATATAGTATTGCCCACTGATCAGCAGATAAATTTCACTGTTTCTATCGGAGTTTCTTCACAAATGCATATGACACTAAATGAGCAGATAAATAGTGCTGATGAGCTTCTCTATGTTGCTAAAAATAGTGGAAAAAATAGAGTCGTTTCTGATTTAGTTTTAGCATAAAAGCTCAATTTCGATAAAATACTCCACTATTATATTAACTGGAGTTCTACATGAAATTTGTATCTATTATTATTGGAAGTAAAAGCGATTATGACGTGATGATCGAGTGTGCCAATACACTTGATAAATTTGGAGTTTTACATGAGCTCATTATCTCATCAGCACACAGAAGCCCAGAGCGTACACATGGCTATGTTCAGGGAGCAGAAGAGCGAGGATGTCGTGTCTTTATATGTGCAGCGGGTATGGCAGCGCATTTAGCGGGAGTGGTTGCCTCTCTTACTACAAAGCCTATCATTGGTGTTCCTATGAAGGGTGGTGTTATGGATGGGATGGATGCACTTTTAAGTACAGTTCAAATGCCCTCAGGTATGCCAGTTGCAACGGTTGCTGTTGGAAAAGCAGGAGCTACTAATGCTGCCTATCTAGCAATGCAAATTCTCTCTTTAGAAGATAATGACCTTCAAGTCAAACTTCAAGAAGATAGAATTTTAAAAGCTAAAAAAGTTGAGAGTGATTCACTAGATATCGAGATAAGACTCTAGTTTTATGCAGACTGATAAAGAGCTTGAAGTTTTAATAAGCGAGCCTAAAGCGATGGATAAAAACATCGCTACTAGCGAATTTGTTAAAACTAGTTTTGAGGCAGTTCTCAAGCTTCATGGTCAAGTTGTGGATAGTAAAGAGTCTGAACTTACGCAGTTAAGAGATGAGAATGAATTTTTAAAAGAGTTGGTCATCTCTATCCAAGATATCAATAGTGAAGATAGACAGATGATAGATATCTTGACAAAACAGATTCAATCACTACAAGATGAACTCGAATTTACCAAACGAAAATATAAGCTCATGTGGAATAAAGCAGTGGAGAATTACAAAAAATGAGACAAAAAAAAGTCATACTTTTTACGAGTCCAAGTTGTAAATGGTGTACGGTTGCAAAAAATTATTTTAAAAAGAATGAGATAAAGTTCAAAACGATTGATATCAGCAAAGATGAAAAAGCAAAAAAAGATTGTGAAGCACATGGTTGTCGTGGTGTTCCTGTTGTATTGATTGGAAGTCGTTGGATTGCTGGATTTGACCAGAAAAAAATAGAAAAAGTGTTGGGATTAAAATAATGCAATTAAAACTTAAAAATATTGGTATGATAAAAGAAGCTGATATTGCCATTGATGGGTTAACTGTAATTGCAGGGGAAAATGATACGGGGAAGAGTACGGTTGGGAAGGCATTGTTTGCTATGCTAAATGGTATATCCTTAGACGGGGAGCTTGTTGAATTTTATTATCAACATGTTTTAGAAAAAACTTTTAAATTAAAGTTGAATCAGTTTCCTAAAGATGCCTTTATTGACTTATACACTAATCATGCAAAATATTATATAGAATTAGGAGAAGGAGTTCAAGGAGCAAGTACTTTTCATAGGGATAAACATTTTAAAGGTGTGATGTTTGTTGAATCTCCACTCGTATGGAATTTACAGGATTTATTTGGTGTTTCTGCCAATATTGAGTCTCACTTGAAAATGATGGGTCAAGAGATAGAAATTCCGTATCCTTATCTTATGAAAGATTTATATTTTAA
>DQTU01000017.1 GCA_015662615.1 Campylobacterales bacterium
ACAATTCCATAAGTTCTTACTACTGGTTTTGAGATAAGTTTTTTAGTCTGTTTGTCGATTTGAGCAACAATCATAACAACACCTGCTTCTGCAAGATTTTGTCTATCATTGATGATGTCGTCATCTATCTGTTTGTTCATTTGGTTATCAATATACGTTTTACCTGTTTTAACTGTTCCTACTTTTTTAAGAAACTTTGGTGAAACTTCTATCTGGTCACCATCACTCATAAGAAGTATATTTTTAGGATTTACACCACATGCTATGGCTGTCTGTTTATGTTTGTAAAGATGGTTATATTCTCCGTGTACTGGCATAAAAAACTTAGGTTTACAAAGACGAATCATCAATTTTTGCTCTTCAATTGCTGCATGTCCACTGGTATGAATTTCACTAAAATCTTGGTATGCTACTTTTGCCCCTGCTTTTAAAAGGAAGTTTAAAATTCGTGAAACACTTGCTTCATTTCCTGGAATTGCTTTTGCAGAGATGATTATCTGGTCACTTGGTTTTATCTTCACATGTCTGTGTTCATCTGTTGCCATACGAAATAGAGCACTCATTGACTCTCCTTGGCTTCCTGTTGTGATGATAAGGACTTCTTTATCGTTATATTTATTTACTTCATGTGGATCGATAAAGATACGACGGTCTAGTTTTATGTAACCAAGCTCCATTGCAATTTCCAAGTTTCTTTCCATGCTTCTTCCGATAATACAAACTTTTCTATTATGTTTTATACCGTGTTCAATTGCTTGATAAACCCTATGGATGTTTGATGAGAAAGTGGACATGATAACTCTTCCGTGAGAGTTTTTGAAAATTCCATCAAATGTTGGTCCAACTGTGCTTTCACTTTTTGTCATTCCTTGACGGTGTGAGTTTGTACTATCACTCAAAAGACATAAAACACCTTTTTCTCCATAGTGTGCAAAACGGTGTAAGTCAGTTGGATAACCATCTATTGGAGTGTGATCTATTTTAAAATCAGCTGTATGTATAATTGTTCCAGCCTTACTTGTTATAGCGATAGAAGATGCATCTATGATAGAGTGCGTTACATGAATCCATTCAATCTCAAAATCCCCAATGTTATAAATTTTTCTCTTTTCAATTGGTCTAAAATAACTTTTCTCTTTTTTAAGACCATGCTCGCCAAATTTGTTTGATAACATTCCTAGCGGTAGTGGAGTTGCATAGATTGGAAATTTAAACTGCTTGAAAAAGTAAGCAACCGCTCCAATATGATCTTCATGACCGTGAGTGATAATGATATTTATCTCTTTATCTTCTTGTATCTTTCTGATATATGAAAAATCAGGTATCAAGATATCTACACCATGCATATCTTCAGTTGGGAAACTCATCCCAATATCGACGATGATAGCAGAAGTATTTGTTTCGATGACCATGAAGTTTCCACCTATCTCACCTAACCCCCCTAGTGGTGTTATCTTTACTTTTGCATCTGTATTTGTATTGATTTTATTATAAGATTGAAGACTTCTTGAGTGGACAAGCTTGTTTGCTGTTATCGCATCTTTGATGTCTATCTCCCACTGTTGGTTTCCAAGCTTTGCTGAAAACTTTGGAGGTCCTCTTCTTTTTTTGTTTGGTTTGTTACCTTGATTTTGCCCTTGTCTTGGAGGACGATTTTGTTGGTTTTGATTTGGTTTTGGCTTATCGCCTTGGTATGCTTTATTATTTGGATTTTTCGCATTCGCATTTGCATTTGGGATCTGTTGAACTTCTTTGTTCTCTTTATTATCTTGGTTATTTTCTTTCATGAATATTTTCCTATTATTTTAAATTTTTAAACAATAGGTGATATTTTTCGCTTTCGAGTTGGTGTGGTCTAAAGTTTAGTGGTATCCCTAAATCTTCAAATTCTTTAATCAAATCCTCTTTTTTGGCAATCTGCCCAAGGTTTTTTATCAAAGTTTTTCTAGGAGCGGCAAATGCTGCTTTTAGAAAACTTTTGAATTGATCAAGCTCTTTTTGACCTTCAAAAAGATTTTCATAATTTGTAAATTTACTCAACTTTAAAACTGCCGAAGTTATTTTCGGAGGTGGGTCAAAACACTCTGCCCCAACATCGAAAAGTAACTCAGTTTCACTAATGCTATCTGCCAAGATAGAGAGTGCTGAATAGGTTCGATCTCCCACTTTGGAAGAGAATTTTACAGCAACCTCTTTTTGAACCATTACTATGATGGATTGACACTTCTTGTCATCAAGTGCCTTTAGGATAAGATTGGTAGCGATATAGTAGGGAAGGTTTGCGATTAAATTATATTTTTCAGCGTAAAGTGAACTCTCACCCCACTGTTTTAATATATCATCACAAACCAACTCTAGTTGCTTTTTTCCAATCTCATCCGAAAACTTATCTTTCAGATATTTGCACAACTCTAAGTCAATTTCAAAAGCTGTTACTTCCTTACATCGTAGTAACAGTTTTTTCGTTAAATCACCTAAGCCAGGTCCAATTTCAACAACCATGTTGTCATCGTTGGGCATCGCTTGGATGATCTTTTGTACTATGGACTCATCTTTTAAAAAGTTTTGACCAAATTTTTTCTTCGCTTTAATCAAAAATAAGCCTTTATTGTAAAAGTGGATATTATAGGTTAAATATACTTAAGAATTTATTTAATATTCATAAGATTTTCTTAAAAGAAAGCCCAAACCAAAATTGCAAACCCAATAATCAAATTTATCCAACTTCCCTCACCCAAAAGTTCCCCGAGTGCTTTGTAAGCATACTCTTCTTCTAGAGGAAGTGGAGTCGCTACTTTTGCATCGGTAAAACTTTTGATTTCACCTCCCCAGACAAATGCAACAATTTCAGGAGTGATAAATATCATAATGACTGAAAAAATACCCCAAAAGCTTTTTGTGGGTCTTATCTTTTGAAGTGTTTTAATGAGTAGTTTTTTATCCATGCGTCATTTTAGTACTAATTTATTAATAAATGCTTATTTTTGTATTTTAGTTTTTAAGAGCATTTATAATAATATACAACCATGAACAAGGGAAACATCGCTGTAATCGGCGGAGCAAATATTGAGTACATTGTTAAAAGTAAAACAGATATCGTTCAGGGCTCTAAAAACTTCGTGGATATTGAGGAACTATTCGGTGGTGGTGGACTTAACTACGCACTTCGGCTTATGAGTACAGGTATCTCTGTCTGCCCTCTTCTGTATATTGGGGATGACAATATTGGTCATGGAATTCAAAAAACTTTAATTTTTCATTGTGAGAAAAATTCTCCAACGCATGCGCATGTTACAAGAGATGGATTTTTTGTAAATGGGCTGAATACTATTCGTTCGATGATTATCGTTGAGGGGCAACACCGAACTATTTTGGCACAAGATCAAAACAATGAAAATCTTTTTCTACCCTATTTAAAAAATGAGATTGATTCTGCCTCTGATGCTACTTCAGTTTTGATTGGACATATTCACAATGACCGAATGGATATCAATGAAAATAGTTCGGATTTGAGCACAATTTTTGCGATTGATTATTTTAGTAGATGTGAAAAATTTATCTATTGTAATTTTGGTTCAACGCAACTTGAGTATGGGTTTTCTTTTTGGAAAGAGAAATTAAAATCTATAGATGTTCTCCAACTCAATATTGACGAAGTGCGTTCATTTTTTAAAAATGATGGTTATACACCTACCCTTTTAGAAATCATTCATGCTTTAAATGATTTAGGAATTTCTGCCATTATCACGCTTGATAAATTTGGAGCAATTGGAGTTATGAAAAACAAAGTAGATACAGTTTTCTTAGCACGAGCTGTTGAGCTTGGAGATGATTTTGTAGACTCAACTGGTGCAGGAGATGCTTTTTGTGCAGGCATGATTTCAGTGCTTGATGGAAAGTCTGATTTTATCCCTGAGGAGTTCAAGGAGGCTATGGAAGTTGCAAGAAGTTGGGCTGTTTATGCTTGCAAGTCTTATGGCGGTGCAAACCATTGTCCCTCTGCTGGAACGATAGATGCATTTCATCAAAAGATAAATCAAGGCAATGAAGTCATTGAGTATGCTGATGATAGGATGATTGATATTCTTTCGCTCATTGATTCGACATTCTCATGAAGCGACTACCTGCGGAGTGGGAAAAACAAGATAGTATCTTGATGTGTTTTCCTCATGCCAATAGTGATTGGGCAGATGATTTACAATCTGCAATTTCTGTTTTTGTGAGGATGGCAAGTTCTATCTGTTTTAATCAAAAGCTTATTTTACTTTGTGACGATGTTGGAGCGACAAAAAAGCTCTTTTGTTACCATGATAAGATTTCATTTGTAAAGCTTGAAACCAATGATACATGGATAAGAGATTTTGGACCAATTTCTATTTATGAAGATAATGAGCGAAAATTAATCGATTTTCAATTTAATGCTTGGGGTGGAAAGTTTGAGCATGGGTTGGATAATGCTGTCACAAAACAACTTCACTCTGAATGGCACTTCGGTGTTTCTAAACTTCTTGAAGAGGACTTTATACTAGAGGGTGGCTCGATAGAGAGTGATGGAGCTGGGACGATATTAACTACAACAGAGTGTTTGTTAAATTCTAATCGGAATCCTTCCTTTTCAAAAGAGCAGATTGAAGAGAAATTAAAAGAGTGTTTAGGAGCAAAAAGAGTTTTATGGCTTGAACATGGCTCTTTAATTGGTGATGATACAGATGCTCATATCGATACACTTGCACGATTTATTGATAAGGATACGATAGCGTATGTTTCACGTGAAACAAATGATGAACTATCAAAGATGAAAGAGCAGCTAGAGACATTTAGGACAATTGATGGAAAACCATATCGGCTAATTCCACTTCCCCTACCCTCAGATAAGTATAAAAATGCAGAGCAATTACCTGCAACTTATGCAAATTTTTTGATTGCAAATCATGTTGTATTGCTTCCAACTTATGATGATGTTTTGGATAAAGAGATGGTAAGTCTGTTTAAAGAGCTTTTCCCAACGCGAGAGATAATTCCTATTAATGCTATGCGTTTGATTGAAGAAGGTGGAAGTATTCACTGCTCTACTATGCAAGTGGCATTTTAATCTCTTCTATAAACTTAAGAGGTATTTTCCCTTTACTTTTTCGTGCAATTGTATCTCTATAAATCCACTCCTCTTTAATAAGTTCTCGTTCTTTTAGTGTAAGTTGCGGCGTTTGATACCTACCCTTTTCTTCTAACTGTCTTTGTGCTTCATAGAGAATCAATGCAGTTGCTACAGAGACATTTAGACTTTGCACCATACCTTTCATAGGAATCTTGATACTTTGGTTGGCTATAGCTATTATCTCTTTTGATACGCCCTCTTTCTCGTTTCCTGTTATGATGAGTGTTGGTTTGGTATAATCTATCTGAGTATAAGATAGTGAACCCTCCTCTACATGGGTTGCTACTATTTGAAAACCATCTGCTTGTTTTTGTTTTAGAAATTGTATCTTTTCATTATGCTTAACTCTAAATCGATTTACCCATCTATGTGCCCCTTGGGTTATGGTTTTGTGCGTTTTGAAGTTTTCATTTTTTTGATTTGTGTAGTAAAGATTGAGAATTCCTACGGCATCACAACTTCTTACTATGGCAGATAGATTGTGTGAATCATGGATATTGTCTAAAAATAGTTCTAGGGTAGGTTGCTTGTTTTCTAAGACTTTATCCATCTTGGCTTGCCGTGTTTCACTGTTCAATAAATCTCTCCATCTAAATAATACCATTTCCCATCCACCATAGTAAAACTACTCTTCTCATGTAAAACACCCTGCTCTGTGAATGCTTTAAATGTGACTGTGTGATAAGTGGAATCTACTATTTCTAATTTTGTAAAATGGGTTGTTTTACAAAAGTCTAATAACTCTTTTGACCAAGTTTTCCTATCTTTATTAAATTGTGGA
Organism: Campylobacterales bacterium; assembly: GCA_015662615.1. Taxonomy (GTDB): domain Bacteria; phylum Campylobacterota; class Campylobacteria; order Campylobacterales; family QNZT01; genus SZUA-1433. The sequence continues at coordinate 5,937 of DQTU01000017.1, forward strand.
TTTGTCCAATGTGTCGTTTTGATAATGTACATTGTTTCACGTGAAACATATGCCGAGTATCTTGACTTCATCAAAGTTAATGCATCTAGAGCATTTGCTCCTTTATGATACCTTTGACAACACTTTTTGTACTTTAAATTACTTCCACATGGACATGGATTATTTGGGCTTATTTTCATAGCATACATGATAACATAATACAAAAATATAGGGGAATTTATGGAGCATTTTGCAAAACGCATAATACCTTGTCTTGATGTTGATAATGGTCGAGTAGTGAAGGGCGTTAATTTTGTAGGACTTCGTGATGCTGGTGACCCAGTTGAAGTGGCTAAAAGATATAACGATGAAGGTGCTGATGAGATTACTTTTTTAGATATCACAGCTAGCCATGAGCAGAGAGATACGATTGTTCATATTGTGGAAGAGGTGGCTCGTGAAGTTTTTATACCTTTAACGGTTGGTGGAGGGATACGAAAACTTGAGGATATTTACAATCTTTTAAATGTGGGTTGTGACAAAGTGAGTATTAATTCCGCTGCAATTAAAAATCCTGACTTCATAAATGAAGCTTCAAAGCGATTTGGTTCACAATGTATTGTTGTGGCAATTGATGCAAAGCGAACAGGAAACTCTTGGAATATCTATCTAAACGGTGGTCGAAAAGATACAGGGATAGATGCTATAGAGTGGGCGAAAGAAGTTTATGGTAGAGGTGCAGGGGAGATACTGTTAACTTCTATGGACTCAGACGGTACAAAAGCAGGGTTTGATAATCCTCTAAATTTGGCAGTTAGTTCTGCTATCTCTATACCAGTCATTGCTAGTGGTGGAGCAGGGACGATGGAGCATATGATGGATGCTTTTACTAAAGGTGGAGCGGATGCTGCATTGGCTGCTTCTATCTTTCATTTTAAAGAGATTGATATCATGAATTTAAAACATTATCTTAGAGAGAACAATATACCAGTAAGGATTTAATATGAAAATAGCTACATTAATAACACTATCTTCTGTCTCATTATTTGGATTGAGTATCAATTTTTCAAAGAGTTTTGATGCTGAAATTAAACCTGATACTTTACAAGCAGGGATAAATATCACAGTAAAAAAAGCAAGTGAAAAAGAGGTTGTTCAGAGCTTGAGCATGTTCTCAACCTTTATAGATAAAGATAAGGATGTAGAGAAAAAATGGGGTAACTATAGTGTTCATCCTCAGTACAAATATGAAAACAACCATCGTTATAAAAGTGATTATGTGGGAAACATGCAGTATCAAATAAGCTCAAAAGATTCTGATAAATTGAATAATTTTCTAGTAGCTCTTTATAGTCAAAAAAATGATAATAGAGTGGATATCAGCACCTCTTCTGTTTCATGGGTTATGAGTGAATCTCAAAAAAGTGGAAAGATTGATGCGTTACGACTTGAGGCAATTATTTGGGCTGATAGTTATGCTAACTCTTTATCTGATTCGTTATCTAAAAAATGTACTGTAAAAAGTCTATCTTTTATACCTGTAAATCATTATTATCCACAGCCTATGATGAGAATGGAATCAAAAAATATGGATGCTGTATCAGCTCCAACACCAACACAAGATTTGCAGAAAATGAGTGTTACTCCCACAATCCAGTTGGAGTGTAAATGACAGTTTGTGCAGGGGATATTGAGAGTTTTGAGTTTGCAACTCCTATCGGAATAGGGCTTGTTGAGAGTGCTATGAATTTAACTAGAATTATATTAAATAAGAAGCCTGACGCTATTGTCTTTATAGGAAGTGCAGGGAGCTATGGAAAGTATAAACCTTTTGATATAGTGGAATCAACTGTGGCTGTAAATATTGAAAATTCCTTTTTAACGGGAGGTTCTTATACCCCGATTAAGTGCAATGTTTCACGTGAAACAATTGATATTGTAAACTCTAGTAACTATATCACAACAGATGAGAAGTTATCAAAGGGTTATAGAGATATGAATATTGAGTTAGAAAACATGGAGTTTTATTCAGTTGTGAGAATTGCCCAAGAGTTTAAAATACCAGTAAAAGGTATATTTATCGTTACTAATTATTGTAATAAAAGTGCCCATAAAGACTTTATAGCCAACCATGAAAAAGCAAAAACAGTGTTAGAAAGATATCTATGAAAACAATACTTGATTTAACAAGAGAAGAGTTAGAGGAAATTGTAAAACCCTCGTTCCGAGCTAAACAGATTTACCATTGGATATATCAAAAG
>DQTU01000140.1 GCA_015662615.1 Campylobacterales bacterium
GATGAATTGGCAAACAGTTTAAGAACAAATGGTATAGAGCTTTTTGTTTTAATGAATCAGGAGTATTTACAAGAGGCATCATTGATGCGAGAAAATAGTCAAATTGGTGATTTTGTACTTAGTAACATGAATGCTAGTAAAAAATACTTTCAACATCTTAAAACCCTACCATGGAAGGAGTTAGAAAGTGAACACATGCTCTATGATAAAGATATACTTTTTACCCATCAACCTATGTATAACTCAAGAGGGAAAAAACTGGGTGTTTTTATATTGGCCATTCCTCCTGAGACCTATACTAAAATCACTTCACAAAAAAATCAATATATTTTTATGCAAGACTTTAGCAATCAAGATTTATCAAGTGTTGTTAAGTCATGGGAAAAGCCATTAGGTGGATTTAAAGAGCAATCACACCGAGAAATTGTTGAGCTTCTTCCGAAACTGCATAAAGAAGATAGTGTAGAGTTTAAAAATAGAGCGAGAAATTTTTTAGAGACTTATGATAAAGAAGCATTGATTGATATTATTTTAAATAGTGATACAAAGATGCGAAAAATTGGAGAGATAAAATGAAAATATTAATTCTTGAAGATGAGAGAGCTTTGGCAGAAAGTATGGCTGAGTTTTTAGAGGATGTGGGGTATGAAGTGAGTATGTTTAGTCATTCAGAGGATGCTCTGAATGCGATTTATGAACATAGTTTTGAGTTACTGCTTCTTGATGTTAAAGTGCATGGACAAAGCGGTTTTGAAATGTTAAAAGAGCTTAGGGAGCAGGGTAACAATATACCTGCAATTTTTGTTACCTCTTTGACAGATATTGGGGATTTGACTCAAGGATATAAGAGTGGATGTTGTGATTATATAAGAAAACCATTTGAATTGGCAGAGCTACAGTTTAGAGTAGAAAATGTTATCAAGAGTCAATATGCTGCTACAGATAAAGAGCTTATAGAGTTGCCTGAAGGATTTAGTTATGGCATTACAAAATTTAAACTTTTTCAAGATGAAAATGAGATCTCTTTGACAAAAACTGAGGTTAAGATGATTGAGCTTTTGATAAAGCATCGTGGAAGTGTAGTCTCTCTTGAGCTCTTTAGCGATGAGATTTGGAGTCATGGTGTGCTTGAAGCCAATGTAAGAGTTCAGATAAATCAACTCAGAAAAAAGACACATAGTAATCTTATACGAAATGTTCGGGGATTAGGATATACCATTGATTCTTGAATCAGAAAAGTTTGTTAAAAAGTATGCCTTTTTCTATACCTTAGCAATTGCAATTATTTTGATTGCTCCGTTAATTGTCTATATCTCTTTGCTTTTAAAAATTGATTATGCAAAGGTAAATCTTGATCTTCAAAAGAAAGCTGAAGATATTGTGGTTTTGATGGATGATTATAGCAATAAACAAGGAGAGGTATATAATTTCCCTCGCTATCAAGAGTACCAAGCAGGTCTTTACAGGGATGATTTTACTGCGATATTTACACTGATCGAGGATAAAAAAGAGATCAAACACCATACGATGGGTTTTCATCGTGATGGGGGATTTTATTATTTCATTTATCCTTTGCAAAAAGGGTACTATTTTGGTGCGAGTTACTTGATCGTTTCAAAAGAGTATACCCCTACAAAAATTTATCTATTTGCTGCCGTGATATTTACCTCTATCATGGTTATACTATTTTTCTTTTCACGCTCAGTGCTTAAAAACTTTTCAAGACCATTTGAAAAGATGAACAGACACTTGGATAGTTTTATCAGAGACTCTATGCATGAGATAAATACACCGCTGAGTATCATCAATCTAAATATTGATTTGTTTAGCAGAAAACATGGAGAAGATCGCCATCTAAAAAGGATAAAAGTAGCCTCCAAAACACTTTCAACAATTTATGATGATATGGATTATCTTATCAAACATGAAAATGCAAAGTTTGTTAAACGGACATTTAATTTTTCACAATTTTTACAAAATCGAATTGATTATTTTGAAGAGATAGCAGGTCAGAAGAAAATTAAGATAGTTGCAAATCTTGAACATGATATTGAACTCTATTTTAGTAAAACAAAACTCCAACGGGTCATCGACAACACCTTATCAAATGCCATAAAATACAGTTACGATGAAAAAGATATCATCATAACACTTTTTCAAAAACAAAAAAAGATTCATTTCACGGTTCAAGATTTTGGTGTAGGAATAGAGGATGTTGATAAAATATTTCAAAGATATCATCGAGAAAACTTTAGCAGAGGCGGCTTTGGAATAGGACTTGATATCGTCAAAAAAATCGTTGACCATGAGGGGATAGTTATGAGTATCAAGTCTAAAATCAAAAAAGGAACAACTTTTAGTTATATCTTTACATGATTTTTACAGTTAATTGCTAAACTTAAAAAAAGGATTAAAATGAAAATATTGATAATTATAACGCTCCTTTTTACATCTTTGTTCTCTGGCGATGTATTTGATTATAAACTAACACCCAAAAAAGTGAGTGAAAATGTCTGGTGCTTTTTCGGTGCACTTGAACCTCCCACAAAGGAGAATGGTGGTGCTATGGTAAATAGTTGTTATGTAAAAACCAAAGAGAGCTTTGTAGTCATAGATAGTGGACCATCGTATCAATTTGCTTTACAAGCATACACAGCTATGAGTAAAATCGCTAAACTCCCAGTAAAGATGGTTATAGCCAGCCATGAGCATGATGATCATTGGTTGGGCAACAACTACTATAAAGAGAAATTTTCTTCCAAATTAGTAGGTCCTGAAAATATCGATACTGCTCATAAATCAGTTGATGAAACAAGAATGTTTAAAGTCATACCAAAAAATGCAATCAAAGGTACAAAAATAGTAAAACTCGATCAACATATCAAGAAGTCTACTACTATCACAGTAGGCGAAGAAGTATTTGAGATTATCCCTATCGGAGAAAAAGCACATTCTCATGAAGATACTTTTATCTATCTACCAAAGAGAAAAGTCCTCTTTGCTGGCGATGTGGTCATGAATGGAAGAATCACTTCAAATAGAGATGGTTCAGTTATCGGACAACTTAAAGCACACAAGCTGATAAAAAGTAAAGATTGGAATGTTTTAGTGGCAGGGCATGGATACATAACTGATAAGACAGCCATGGATGAATCTTCGCAATATTTTACCCTGCTCAACAAGAGAGTTTCACAAGCCCTTGAAGATGATATCGAAGCTTCTGAAATTACAAAACTCGTGAAGATGAAAGAGTTCGAAGATAAAGCGATGTATAAAGAGCTGAATGCTAGAAATGTTCTTGATGCCTATATTGAGTTGGAGTTTGTTGAGGAGTAGGGGGTCTAATACCCTTAATGGGATTGTAGGTGCCCTAAACTGATATTGGTGTGCAGGTATTTGTTATGCACTACTGTGTAATACTTTCAACAATGCTTAATACTTCATCAATAGTCTCTTGTTTTGCTTTCTCGATAAATTTAATCAGCGTAGGGTTTAATTCCCCGATCCTTTAGGTCGTAATAAATAATATTTATCATGAGTTCATCATTGATAAATTAAAAACCTATCCA
>DQTU01000221.1 GCA_015662615.1 Campylobacterales bacterium
GATTTTTTTGTTTACTCCACGATTTATAATATGGTGAAAACCTGCATCTTCAATTCTCATTCTTCTTGCCATAATTACCTCTTTTGTGTAAATTATAGCAGGAAAAAGTTAATAGTTGTACTCTGACCCCTTTCTGTGTATAAGGTAATATCGACAAAATGTAAAAAAAGTTTAATTTAAAAGAAGAGTTGTAGAAAAGAAGTTAGTGTTGCCAAAGGGAAATTACTCCCTTTGGGCGAAGTTTACAATTATACCGCTGCTTTAGCTGCTGCTAATGCTTCTTCATAATTTGGCTCTGTTGTAATTTCTGGAACAACTTGTTTATAAGTTACTTTTCCATCTTTACCAATAACAAAAATAACTCTTGCTGTAATTCCTGCCAATGGACCATCAGCTAATAAAACACCATAAGCGTTTGCAAAATCTTTGTTTCTGAAATCTGAACAAACTTTTAAGTTCTCAATTCCAGCTGCTCCACACCATCTAGCTGCTGCAAATGGAAGATCCATAGATACTGTGATAACTTCTACACCCTCTAAAGATGCTGCTTCTGTGTTAAATCTTCTAGTCTCTGCATCACATACACCTGTGTCTAGTGAAGGTACTGCTACTACTAGTTGAACTTTTCCATCTCCACCAATTTGCTCATTTTGAAGCATTGGGTCACAGTTTACTACTGTTACTACTGGAGCTGTATCTCCAACGTTGATCTCTGTTCCTGCTAAATTACATACTGTGTCGTTCTTAAATGTTACTGTTGTTGCCATGTCTGTTTTCCTTTAATATTTTGTGTTATAACGATAAAAGTATAGCTAAATAAGATAAAAATTGTCTTAATTGCAAGATTAATTTTTCTTATAGTGATAATTTCGCTATAATTATACTATTCTTTATATAGAGGAAACTTAAACTATTATGAATAATAAACCAAAATATTCAATTTTTAAAAATAGTATGTATGCCATAGATGGTTTGGTACATGCGATAAAAACAGAGACCTCATTTAAACTAGAACTATTTTTTGGCTTTTTTATCTTAATTGCAATCTATTTTTTCCCAATTGAGCTACACTATAAATTGATCTTACTAAGTACGCTTTTTTTAATTTTCATTGTTGAGCTTTTAAATTCTGCAATTGAAAATGTAGTTGATCTAGTAACTAAAGAGATTCATCCACTTGCAAAAACTGCAAAAGACATGGGTGCTACTGCTGTGCTTTTTTCTGTAATATTGCATATATTATGCTGGCTTTTTATTTTAATATATACATTATAATATTGATTTAAATAAATATTTTGAATTTTCTACTAAACTAATATTAATTATTGACGATTTTACATTGAGTTAAAAAATATTAAGGAGAAAGAATGAGAAATAAGTTATTATCTGTTTTATTAACAGGAGCATTTTTAGCAACAAGTGTAAGTGCATCATGGGTTGTTGTAAACAATGATGGTTCAACTTCGACATTGACTTCATGCTGTAAAAAAGCACCTGTTAAAAGAGTTGTAAAAAAGGTTAAAGCACCAGAAGTGTGTGAGACTTGTGATTACAGTACTTTTAAAGATGCTAAGTTACTTCCAATTGGTAATGAAAAACTTCAAGCTGCAACACTGAAAAACTGTGGTAAATAATATGATACAGCTATGTGCTGTATCATAACCTCTATTTTGTTATAATCCTATAAAATTACAACTAGGAACAATCATGGGAAGAGCCTTCGAATACCGAAAAGCCGCAAAAGAAAAACGCTGGGATAAAATGTCAAAAGTTTTTCCTAGACTCTCAAAAGCTATCACAGTAGCTGCCAAAGATGGGGCAGAACCTGAAATGAACCCCAAACTTAGAGCTGCGATCCAAAATGCGAAATCTGAAAACATGCCAAAAGACAATATCGACGCTGCGATAAAAAGAGCGGCTGGAAAAGATATCGCTCAAATGGAAGAGATCAGTTATGAAGGTAAAGGGCCACATGGTTCTCTTATATTTGTAGAGACTGCAACGGATAACAATACTCGAACTGTAGCAAATATCAGAAATTATTTTAATAAGAATGGAGGTCAACCACTTGATAACGGTTCTTTAGAGTTTATGTTTTCAAGAAAAGCAGTTTTTGAGTTTCTAAAACCTGAAGAGATGGATCTTGAAGAGTTAGAGTTAGAGCTTATTGATGCTGGTCTTGAAGAGATGGAAGTTGATGGCGATAATGTGACTTTGTTTGCTGATTATACAAGTTTTGGCTCAATCAGTTCCGCACTACATGATATGGAGCTTGAAATTTCAAAATCATCGCTTAAACGAATTCCAAATAGCTCAATTAAATTGACAGAAGCTCAAATGGTTGCGGTGGATAGATTGATAGATAAAATTGAAGATGACGAAGATGTGTTAGCTGTCTACACAAATATTGAATAAGGTGTATAAATGACTACAAATGATATTTTACAAAGTTGTTTTAAAACTTTGAATATTTCTGAAGCTAAAATGGTTGAGATTTTTAAACTGGGTAACTTTGATGTAAATCCAAATACACTAAGCGGATATCTTAAATCACAAGATGATAAAGAGTTTTTAGATTGTGGATATGAAGCATTAGGAAGTTTTTTAGATGGTTTAATTGCTTATAAAAGAGGATCAAGTGATAACAAAAATACCTTGGATGAAGAGGTTCGACTAAACAACAACCTTATCCTTAAAAAACTTCGTATTGCTTATGAGCTTAAAGAGGTTGATTTGTATGCAATTTTTTCTGCGGTTGATATTGATATCACAAAGGGAGAGTTAAATTCACTTTTTAGAAAAGAGGGACATAAAAATTATCGAGCATGTCCTGACTCGATATTGCAACTTTTTTTAGAAGGTTTAGAGATTTGTGAGGCTGAATTATAAGGAAGTGTTGCTTCAGCTACACCTAACTGGTAGGAGTTTATCAATATCGTATAACTCAATTATATCCATTGTAGTAAAAAACTCCAGATCCCAGCTAATAGTGCAGGAGATGTGGAAGTTTTGCCTCTTTGGATCAACCTACCGCTAAGTTTAACTAATGTGAGGCTATCAGCAATCTTTTAAAAATTGCTGATGGTTCCGATTGTTGCTATTGTTCCATATTAAACCCTAAACTTTTTAGCAGTTTAAAATAGCTCTCTATATTCCAACGATAATAATACCATAAAGCTATTTTTTCACTTGATACATCCTCTTTTAAGTTACTAACAAGTATCCAAGTGGCTACTATCTCTTGTCTGTTATTTACTAATCTTTAAACAACAAATCTGGCTTTAACAGGTTCTCTTTTTATCCTTTTTTTGGATATTGTGCCATCATCTTCTTTTCTCTCTTTATAGGCAACTCTTGTGATTAGTATCTCTACTTCATTAACATATATTTCGACAGTTTTATTTTTGTATTTTATATCTTTTACACACTCCTCTAATCCCAAGCCTTTTGCTAACTCTTTCTGTTTTATCTTCTGATTGTTTATTCTACATTTACTCTATCTAGCCCTCTGATGATAAAAAATCTATCATCTTCCTGATACTCTCTCATAAGTGCAACACTATCAGCTTCTCTATCAATAATATCAACTATTTTTTTCTTGATATTAAGGTTATTATTTATATATCTTGATCGTTGTGTATGCACTTCTAAAAGAGTTGATTTTATATCAATACTATTGTTATATCACAACTATATTCCTAACACAAGTGACGATAAAAAACTTTTACAATACGATGGATATAATGCCAAAGTTTTTAAGGACTTAGCTATTAAAAAAGATCTATATGATGGATACAAAAAGTGAATTAGAGCAATTCTTCGTAAAGATACTAAACCGATAGACCCATGGGGTAATCCATACCAATATAGAACACAATCAAACACTAATCAAGCTGCAATATTTTCATTGGGGTATGATAGAGTTAAAAGTGATGATGATATATATTTTTGGGATATTTTGACAGGTGTTCCTCGACAAAAAATACCGTCTATTAACTAAGCTGCAACAGCCTCTTTCATATAGATAACTCTCTGACTCTTTTCAGAAAAATTAATCATCAAACAATCCTCACCCCAGCCATTTTCAACAATGATATCTTCTACTGTATGCATGTTGTAAATACTATCAAGGTAGATGCATTCACTATCTCCTGAAAGTCTAATAAGGATACCTTCGTAGCCTATTTTTTTAGCAAACTCAATCTCATGTTTAAACTCTTTCTTAACTTTTTTTAAAATCTTTTTCATAATTTATCTCCTTTTTTAAACTAATTATAGTGATACATGATTACAGAATAGTTACATATTTTTTACTTTTTGTAACCATTTTGTGTCACTGTTGCAACCTTAGTGTAACTATCTTTTTGTAAACTTCACTTATCTTTTAAGAGGAGAAATAATGAAGAAATATCTTTTATTATCAATTGTAGCGGCTTCGGCTTTAACATTTTTAGGGTGTAGTGACAGTGAGACAACAACACCAAATACACTTTCATTTAGTGAAGCACCAATTCCAACAAGTGACTCACAAAAGAGGTCTATTTTGGCATCTCAAGCAGTAACTGTAAATGGAAAAGAGTATCCAATAAGCTACAACACGATTATCAGAAGTGGTGAAGAAGTTGGTGGTGGTACTTATGGTTTAATATATGATAAAAATGGTGTGGCGGTAACAGCAGCTGATGGTTCACAAAAGATTAGTAATAGTAATGATTTTGCTTCACTGTTACCAGTTGGAGATAAACTTTTTATGATTTCTCATTTTGAGACTAGACCCGCAGCTATGTATCTTACTGAGTTAAATCAAGATAAAACAACGGGTAAATTAACGCCTAAGAGCACTAAAAATATAGATTTTACAGCATTTAACGGTTTATGGGTTCCATGTGCTGGTTCTGTTACACCTTGGGGAACACATTTAGGAAGTGAAGAGTATCCGCCAGATGCAAGTAGTATTGATGAAAATGGAAGTATTAGTTCATATTATGATCCGATGGCAGATTATGTTGGAGGAGATCTTTTGGCATTAAATCCTTATGATTATGGTTGGACTCCTGAACTTAAAGTTTCTGCAACTGGAAGTGTTGATGTAAAAAAACATTATGCTATGGGTAGATTTGCACATGAGTTAGCTTATGTTATGCCAGATTCTAAAACAGTTTATCTTTCTGATGATGGAACAAATGGTGTTTTTTATAAGTTTATAGCTGATAAGGCAAAAGATTTATCAGCTGGCAGACTTTACGCTGCTAAATGGGAACAAACTTCAGGTGTTGGCGGTGGAACTGCAAACATTACTTGGGTTGATTTAGGACATGCTACAAATGCTGAAATTAAAGCAGCACTTGATGCTAAAAAGACATTTGGTGATATCTTCACAGTAGCAAGTCGAAATGCTGATAACACATGTCCATCAGGTTTCACAGCTTCTAACTGGGCATACAAAAATGAGTGTCTAAAAATCAAAGATGGTATGGAAGTTATCGCTTCAAGACTTGAAAGTGGTCGTTATGCAGGCATGAAAGGTGCAACTACTGAATTTTCAAAGATGGAAGGCATCACATACAATCCACAAAACAAAGAGATGTATATGGCTATGAGTCGTACTGAAAAAGGTATGGAAGATAACAAATACAAAAATAAGCCTGAGACAAAATATGACAAAGGTGGCTCTAACGACATAAGACTAGAAAAAAGAAACTATTGTGGTGTTGTCTATAAAATGGCACTTGATAATGGCTACAATGTAACAAAAATGAGTACTTTGATAGCAGGAACACCTATGGAAAAAGATGCAAATGGTAACTCTTGTGAACTTGATAATATCTCTATGCCTGATAATTTAACATTTATACCAAATACAGATACGCTTATCATTGGAGAAGATACAAGCTACCATCAAAATGATATGATTTGGGCTTATAATCTTACAAGTAAAAAATTAACGCGTATTCAAACTACACCTTACGGGTCTGAGACAACATCACCTTACTACTATCCAGATATCAATGGATTTGGTTACCTTATGAGTGTTGTTCA
>DQTU01000238.1 GCA_015662615.1 Campylobacterales bacterium
ACCCTCTTCTGTTGAAGGGTATAGACCGTTTTGAAGTTTAAAGTTTTTAAATGCATCATTGATACTCTGCATCTGAATACAGACGATTTTTTTCTTTGCCTCTTCGCTTTGTCCTAATAGATTTGGAAGGACAAGACCTGCAAGAAGTCCCAAAATAATGATAACAATCATGATCTCTATAAGTGAAAAACCTTTTTTCATAAAATTCCTTTTGTTTAAATAGTTTATTTTAAGTATTTTTTTATAAAATAAAGAAAACATTATAAGTGAAAGTTACTTTAAAACATATGAAAAAAGCAATAGTGTTACTTATGACCATTGGATTTATCGCTCTTATCTCTGCATTGGTACTAGTTTCTCTTTCTATCTCAAAAAGAAGTTTTGATGAAGTTGTTTATCTTGATGCTAGAAATCAATTTTCTATTGTTTTCAAAGACTTTGTAACAATGCTTAGAACTAATAGCGAGAAAGTTAAAACTCCTGAAGATTTGGAGATGCTTTTAGGCTTTTTTATGCCTGCGATGAAAGAGCCTAAAACAGGTATAGAGTTTGGGTTTGACCTTGAAAGTAAGATGGGGAAACTTAATGTTAACTATCTGTTAAACGAGATGGTGTTAGATGTCAACGATGAAAACAGAACTATACTAGAGCGTCCATTTAACAACTATTTTTCAAAATTTTCTCTTAGAGAGCCTAGATTGCTGCTTGATATCTTCATGGACACCATCGATAAAGATGATATGGAGCGAGGTGCTTATAGTGAAATTGCCTCTGAGGATTTTGATTTTAGGGAAGGAAAAATCTATAGCTATAATCATCTGAAAAAGATTTTTGAACATTATTATAAAACCAGTCATGATTCTAATATCTATAAAATTGACCGTGATTCTTGGGAAGAGGCATTTTATTTTGGAGATACAAATCGTTCAAATCAGCTTTTAGATTGTAATCAGTTAGATATGACTCCAGCGATTAATTTGATTACGGATAACCGATACCCAGACTATGGTGAATTAGACTTTTGTCAAATGCTAAAAGATGGAGAACAAGATTTAGTAAATCTTAAAGATATTTATAATATTTCAGACTTTAATAAAACTAATCAATATTTGATACAATGCACCATAGTTTTTAATACTGAAAATTTCAACAGAAACGTAAGATTTGATTATGATATAAAAACGGGGAAGGTGGATAATATTGACAAAAATTTTCAAGAGTAAAACTAAGATACTCTACTTTACACAAAATAGTCCGATCCATGAGATAGGTGACTATAACCTCATACTTTCTCCTATGTTTTATTGGGTCAAAAAAGTTGATCTTCCTGTTAAAAAAATTTCTGCTGCCAAAAAATTAGCGGAGTCAATTTATGAAGGTTCACTTCCAGAGGGTGATTTTGCATACGAAGTTAGCAAAGCTGGTGATGAGTTTATTATCATAGCTTATGATAAAGAGAAAATTTCAAATGAAATAGCCCAAAAGTTTACCAAAAATGCAAAAGTCTCAGCTGTCTATTTTGCACAAAATGAATTTGCTGATCTCAAAGAGTGTTGCGGTATCGATAAAGTAAGTTCATTGGTAAACCTTGATGGTCTTATCATGCAAGTCCCAAGACTTTGTACAGAGTCTAAACAAGAGGTAAGTGATTATTTAAAAGGGAAAAAACTTTCAAATAAAAAGATTTCACTCGGCTCACTTGAAAGTAGTGTGATAAGCAAAAAAGAGTTATATGCATTAGCAGCAGGTATACTATTCCTATTTTCTTCATTTGTTTTGGATTGGGTTAATTATCAAAGTGCAACTACTGCTCTAGATGAGAGAAGATCAGAGATTATTTCAACCTATAAATTACCACAAACTTCAATTCAACTCAACAGTATCAAAAAATCCCTCACTAAAACTTTTAAAACACAAAAAAAGATTCGAGATGAAGTCTATGCATTTAACACAATTTCTTTGCAAAAAGGGGAGTTTATAGAGAGTATAAATGCTAGCAAAAAAGAGACAGTTGTGATCATAAAAGTAGAGTCAAATGCTAGAGAGGCAAAAATAAAGTCCCAAGTCTCTAAGTCCGTTAAAATCAAAAGCTCTGAATTTAACGATGGATTTTTAACGCTAAGGGTTGCTTCATGAGTCGCAATAGATTTTTAATGTTTGCAGCGCTTGGTCTGGTTTTACTTCTGTTTACCTATATCCAAAAAGAGCGTGCCAAAGATGCCTACATGAGTCAAAAAGAGGATTTGCTTGTTTTTGAAAAAGAGGCAAAAGAGTTAGGCGGACTTAAGAGTAAACATGGAGATAAGAAAGCGATAAGCCGTTCCGTTTCGACGCTCCTCAAGATAAAAGCTCCTTCCAAAGATTTTACAAAATCTAATTCTAGAGTTTTGGAGTTTGAGGGGTTGGATAAAAGGGTGTTAAATCAACTTATAAAAAAGATTCAAAACTCAACGCTTGAAATTCGAAAATTAGATATTATCAGAGAGAGTGCATCGGCTGCTAAGCTTAGAGTGGAGATTAAAAAATGAAAAAATTTATCATACTTTTGCTTGTTTTTTATATAGCAATTATTACGCTTATGCCAAAAGAAAATCTTTACTATACACTTAAAAATAGGCTCAAAGCTGAACGCATTATCATTGCAGAGGATAAATTGGATGATACTTTTATTGCGCTAAATGCAGATGGCGTTGCACTTTTTTATGACGGTATTGAATCTGTGAATGCAGATGACTTCTCGGTAATGGCTTTGGGAATTTATAACAAAATTGATGCAAGAAATGTTGGGGCATCACAAGATTTAAAGAAGATGTTTGGATTTTCTGCTGATGAGGTTGAGATAACTTATGCAGTTTGGAATTACAATGAAGTGGTGATTTCAGCTTTTGGAGATTTCGGAACAATTGACGGAACATTTGAGCTTTCATCACAGACTTTAAAACTTCTATTGGATCCTAGTCTTGCATTTGAAAAAAGTCCATTGATTAGGCAGTATTTTAAAAAGAGCGAAGAGGGGTATATCTATGAATCAAAAATCAAATAACTACCTCTATAATTTTGCCATATATATTCTTCTGCCCTTTGCGATTGTAAAACTTCTTTGGAGTGTGGGATTGTTCTTTCTCGATAAAGATGCACTAAATGCTCAAAAAGAGGGTGATTTTATCTACCATTACAATATCAATTTAGCAAAAAATATCATCGGCAGCTCCAAAGCTACTGAATCAACAAAGCAGGTAGAGACACACAATCGTGTAGATGATATCAAACTCAAAGGTACCTATGCATCTGAAGCAGAGAGCTTTATCGTGATTGAAGATAACTTGGGAACAACATTTTTATATTTAACTGAAAAATATGTAGGATATAAATTAATAGAAGTTTATGATGATCGTGCGGTGTTAGAAAAAAATGGTGTTAAGTATGATATCGTTTTAGAAGATTCAGATGATAGACCTAGCACGGGAAGAAGTAGTAAAGCTTCTTCTCAAAGTTCAGAACAAGAACAAGAGCCAGTTGAGTTTGTTCCCGGAGAGCCAGTTGAACTTACAAGAGCTGAACTTAATACTTATGTAAAAAATCCAAATAAAATTTGGAAAAATATAAGAATTCAAGAGTTAAGAAAAGATGGAACGCTTAATGGATTTAGAGTAAATTATGTTAAAAAAGGATCATTCTTTGAGCGTGCTGGTCTTAAAAGTGGTGATGTTATCAAAGGCATTGATGGCAAAGAGATCAAAAGTCTTTCTGATGTGATGAAGTACTATTCCAATGTTGAGACATTAGATGGGTTATCGCTTAGTGTATCTCGTGGCGAAGAAGAGCTCAATTTAGAGTTTAATGTAAATTAAGGGTAAATGATGAATAAAATTTTAAAAATTATGATAGTAGCGATAATATTTAGTAGTACAACTATGTTGGCAAAAACAAAAGTTGCAAAAGATGAAGTCAATATAAACTTTAAAGATTTGAAAATTGTTGATTTTGTTAAAATGGTTGCTAGGATTACGGGTAAAAATATCCTTATAAGTGAAAATATTCAGGGAAAAGTTGATTTTGTTTCTGTCAAACCTATCAAAAAGGATCAGATTTATGCACTTTTGATCAATGTTTTAAACTCAAAAGGATTTACCATCCGAGATGCTAGAAATGGTTTTTTAAAGGTCATTAGAAGTTCAGATGCTACAAAAACCGCTCCTCCTACTTATGGAACCTCAGAGGTAAGTGAAGTCCAAACAGAAGTCATTTATGTAAAGAAGTTAAATGTTCGAACTATTTTGAGACAAATTAACTTTCTTTTGAGCAAATATGGAAAAATTACACTCTCGTATGAAAATAATGCTGTAGTGGTTTCTGATTTTCCAGACAATATAAAAAGTATTAAAAATTTGATCCATAAACTAGATCGTGGCAAGCGAATGCAAGTTGAGTTTGTCACACTTCACAATGCTGATGCAAAATCCGTAGCTCCAAAGATTCAAAAACTGGCAAATCTTCTGTTTGATAAAAAAATACAGACTGAAAAGGTAGATATTTTTTCTGACGAAGCAACAAACTCTGTGATCGTTGTTGGAAATCGTGCAAATATTCGAACGCTCATCCCTAAAATAAGGGTATTAGATGAAGAGAATGAAACAGTAGATAAGCGCATGGAGATTATCTATATCAAAAATGCTGATGCTGTTGAAATTGTAAAAACATTAGAAAAATTACTTTCAGATAAGAGTTTTGCTCATAGTATTAAAAATGAAGAGCGTGAAGTGTTAACAAGTGCTCCAGTACCTACAGTTGCAAAAAATAAAAAAGGCGGGACAGTTCCAGTTCCTCAAACTACCAAAACAGTTATCATTCCGAGTATTGTCGGTAAAGATAAGCCAACAGTTACCGTAGATGCTGAGTTAAATGCTGTGGTTGTGTATGCGACTGAGCTTGAGATAAAAGAGATAAAGTCCGTAGTAGGCCAGTTGGATGTTGAGAGACAGCAAGTTTATGTAAGAGCGAGAATTTATGAATTTAGTAGTGCAAAGGCTTCTAAAATTGGTGCAAAATATGGTATTGGCGGCGGTATGATTACCAGTTCTGGTATTTATGGGTTTAGCGGATCACTTGGCGGTGATTTGGCACCAGTAACTAGTTTTAGTTCAATGCTTTCAACATTAACAGCTGCTAATACCAATCTTATTACAAATTTAAGTCGTGCTTTGGCATTGGGTGTAACGATGTCACTGTTTAAAAACAATGATGGTGCTTCTATGATATCAGAGCCTTCTATTCTTTGTGTAAACAATAGAGAGTCATCTCTTTACTCAGGGAGAACGCAATCAATACTAAGCCAAAGTGCAACACCTACAAGTACCACTGGTATGACGCAAAATAGTTTTACCAGAGAAGATATTGGACTTACTTTAAAAATAAAACCTAGAATCTCTGCAGATGAGAAAGTTTCACTTGAAGTAAAAGTGATTTTAGAAGATGTGGTTGGCGGCACTATAGGACAGCCGACTACAACAAAAAGTGAAGTGGAAACAGTGTCTATCGTGACAAATGGTGAGACGGTTATCATTAGTGGACTTGCCCGTGAGAAAACAATAAGCAATACAAGTAAAATACCACTTTTAGGGGATATTCCAATTTTAGGTATTCCATTTCGCCATGTTTCCAAAGATAAAGAGAAGTCAAACTTAGTCATTATGCTCACACCTTATATTGTTAAAAGAAGTGAAGACCTATCTACTATAAAAGATATCTTAGGGAAAATGGATCTGTTAGAGAATCGTTTGGCTATAGAGTTTGATAAAAATTATCAAGATTGTAAAACCAATCTTCAACGAGAAAGAGGAGAGTGTGTACCTGAGGTTATACAAGGTGCTACCATAGTAGATGCTGATTACTATTATAGAATTGATGAATTTGGTACAAGATATAAGATCTTTACGGATAGTAACGGTCATGAGATTAGTAGTGAGCAAATTGAAGATCCTGAATTTTAAAGGAAAGATATGCAGTTAAATAATATTACAAGATTTTCTGATCTCGATCTCTATCCAGAGCTTCTCGAAGATATTGATCATGATTTGTGTGTCAAAAATGCACTTTTGTTTACAAAAATTAATGACGCAGTTTATATCATTCTCTCACAAGAGCGGTTAAGTGATGGTTTTAACCTCCTCTCAAAATTAAATATTTCCCATCCTCTTGCATTTGTCGATAAAGACTCATATGAGAGACTCTATCATAGGTACTTAGAGATAAAAACAGATCGTGAACTTTCAGGTGCTATCAATGAAGAGAGTGAAAGTGAGCCTTTGGATGAAGAGATTTCACTAACTGACTTTCTAAAAAATAGTACCGATATTTTGACGAGTGAAGAGTCTGCTCCTATTATCAAATTTGTAAATTCACTCTTTTATCAAGCGGTAAAAAGAGACGCTTCAGATATTCATATAGAGACGCATGAAAATCGAGGAGTTGTTCGGTTTAGAATTGATGGTGTTTTAGTAAAACATGTGGATTTGGATAAAAATATCATTTCATTGGTGATTAGCCGTATAAAAGTTATCTCAAATCTCGATATCTCTGAAAAAAGAGTTCCGCAAGATGGTAGAACACAGGTTAAGATCGCTGGAAAAGGTCTTGATATCAGGGTTTCTGTGCTTCCTACCTATCATGGAGAGCGTGTAGTTATGAGGATTCTAAGTGAGTCTTCAGATATTCCCACACTTGAGATGTTAGGATTCTCAAAAGATTTAACAACAGATTTTGAAAAATTATTAGAACACTCTCATGGCATGATACTTGTAACTGGACCTACGGGAAGTGGTAAGTCAACCACACTTCACACCTTTTTACAAACTGTGGCAACTCCTGATAAAAAT
>DQTU01000009.1 GCA_015662615.1 Campylobacterales bacterium
AGAGTTAAATGCAACGATAAAAGCATATAATATGGCTGGAAATTTATTGGCAAATTATGATTCTTTGCATTATGCTAAAGCTACAGATTTGCTAGTAAAGTATAATAAACTAGGAAATATTGCAAATACCCTTAATTGGGCAGATAATATAGATGGTCAAACACATCGTGGAGTTGGAGCTGGTAATAGTTTTGTATTTGATATCCCTACAACACGATTTGATGCAGGAGTGGCAAATACAGTAATAAATATCAATTTTACAAGAGATAAAACTACGGCAAAAAATCCGATGAGATTGACTATCATAGATTTAAATGTTACAGATAGTGATGGAATTAGCGGTTCATCATCGACAAGTAGTGATAAATCAGCTGATTTTTACTATGGAAGATTGCATACCCCTAACTATTATGGGACAGGTGAAAACCATAAGATAAGAGTTTATCATGAGATATATTGTAAAAATTGTAATACACCTACAGATATTTTCAAATACGCACATGCAAAAGCGAGTGAAGACAATATCAATTGGTATATTTTAGATAAAGCTCAATATAGTAATGGTGGAGGATTTAATGATTTTAAAGGCGTAAATCATGATGACTTTATAGATAAAAATTCGGGTCAGGTGATAAGTGTTACTTCAAATGTCATGGAGTCAAATGGGGAAGATGAGATAAAACTTACAATTCCAAAAGCTCCGTTTAGAGACAGAATGACATATAAGCCTTCACCATGGCTTGTTTACAATAGATTTAATACTTCAGCAGACAAACATTGGTTTAATATAAATCTATCTTCTGGCTCAGGATGGGCTGGAAAAGGTGCGGAAGGAATGACGACAAAAGGAGAAGCTACAATAAGAAGCAATCAGAAGATGGATTGGTAAAAAAGGTCGTGAGACCTTTTTGCTTGATGCCCGCACGGCTTCGCTTCGCTCCGACCGTTTTGGTTCCGAACCTAAAAACGAGAAGAAATTCTCGTTTTTTTTACGGTTCTCACATCATCCCAGGCATTCCACCCATACCGCCCATGTCAGGCATAGGAGGCATTGAAGGAGGTGTAACCTCTTTTATGTCACTTACGGTTGCTTCTGTAGTAAGAAGCAGGCTTGAAACTGAGATAGCATTTTGAAGCGCTACTCTAGCAACTTTTACAGGATCGATGATACCTGCTTCAAACATATCCACATACTCGCCGGTCGCAGCGTTAAATCCATGATTTTCATTTTTATCTATAGCTACATTGTTAGCTACAACGCCAGCGTCAAATCCTGCATTTTCAGCGATCTGTTTTAGAGGAGCGGACAATGCTCTTTTGACGATCTCAGCACCAATTGCTTGGTCGCCATCAAGGTCAAGTTTGATTTTTGAGCTTGCAAGTAAAAGTGCAGCACCGCCGCCGATAACCACACCCTCTTCAACTGCCGCTTTTGTAGCAGATAAGGCATCATCAACTCTATCTTTTTTCTCTTTCATCTCAGTTTCAGTAGCCGCACCAACTTTGATAACTGCAACTCCGCCGCTAAGTTTTGCAAGACGCTCTTGAAGCTTCTCTTTGTCATAGTCGCTTGAAGTTTCCTCTATCTGTTTTTTTATCTGACCAACTCTAGCTTCGATAGTCGCTTTGTCTCCAGCACCATTTATGATAGTAGTGTTGTCCTTGTCGATAACGATACTTGAAGCTGAACCCAAGTCCTCAGGAGTAACACTCTCTAATGTTCTTCCTAGCTCTTCACTTATCAATACTCCACCAGTAAGGATTGCTATATCTTCAAGCATTGCTTTTCTTCTATCACCAAAACCTGGAGCTTTAACTGCTGCGATATTTAAAATACCTCTTAATTTGTTCACAACCAATGTTGTCAATGCTTCACCCTCAATATCTTCAGCGATGATAAGAAGTGGACGGCTAGATTTTTGAATCTGCTCTAAAACGGGAAGAAGGTCTTTTAAGTTTGAAACTTTTTTATCAAACAACAGAACAAAAGGATTCTCTAAAACCGCTTCCATCTTCTCAGTATCCGTTGCAAAATAAGGTGATAAATAACCACGATCAAATTGCATACCCTCAACAACATCTAGCTCATCTTCGATACCTTTAGCCTCTTCAACAGTGATAACACCATCTTTCCCGACTCTGTCCATAGCATCTGCTATAAGGTCTCCGATCTTCACATCAGAGTTTGCTGAGATACTTGCAACTTGTGCGATCTCTTTTTTATCTTTAACCTCTTTTGAGATCTTTTTAAGCTCTTCGACAATCGCAATAGAAGCTTTGTCCATACCTCTTTTTACTTCGATAGGATTTGCCCCTGCTGTGATATTTCTAAGACCTTCTTTAAATATCGCATGTGCTAATACGGTTGCAGTAGTTGTACCATCTCCAGCCTCTTCAGCCGCGTTTGAAGCAACTTCTTTTACAAGCTGTGCTCCCATGTTCTCTATCGTGTTTTCAAGCTCGATCTCTCTAGCTACTGAAACACCATCTTTTGTGATACTTGGAGCTCCAAAACTTTTTTGAATCAAAACATTTCTACCTCTAGGTCCCATTGTAACCTTAACCGCATCACTTAACTTTCTAACACCCTCATATAATGAATTTCTTGCACTATCTGAAAATTGAATCTCTTTTGCCATGTAATTGTTTCCTTATTTATCTATATTCTTTTTATTTAATTTAAAATTCCAAATATATCATCAACATCTAACACTAAATACTTAGCGCCATCTACTGTTATCTCTGTTCCGCTATATTTTCCAAAGACTACATTATCGCCTTTTTTAATCTCTCCATCTTCTTTCACTTCATTACTTATTGCAACAACAGTTGCTTGAGATGGTTTCTCTTTTGCATTGTCTGGGATGATGATGCCAGAAGCCGTTTTTGACTCTTCCTCAGCTATCTGAACTAATACTCTCTGCCCTAATGGTAAAAATGATGCCATTTATAATCTCCTATATAATTTTAAAGAGGGATTATACCCAATACATGTTAAAGATTAGTAAATGAGAGTTAAATAAGACAATATTAAGTTACTCTTTGGCATAATCCTATTTCAAATTTGTGGCAAGGTAGCTCAGCTGGTTTAGAGCGCTGGTCTCATAAGCCGGAGGTCGTGAGTTCAAGTCTCACTCTTGTCACCATATAATCCACTTTATTTAACTTTCAATGACTTTTAATACTTTGATTTTTTACTTGACTGAAATTGCTTTTGTGTACTGGCTCATGGGTCGGAGGTCTTTTGTCCCTTTTTTGCACAGTTTTTTAGAATTGAAGAATTGATATTTTATTTTTTTACTATATAACGGATTCATAAAAAAAATAAAGGATTTAGTATGTCTCAATAGTTTGTAAATATTACATTTTCTGCAGTTACTGGTGGTGCTTCATATGATGTGTTAAAAATGGCTTTAGGTTCAGTTTTGAAAGAATGAAATCGTATGCACTTAAAGATGAAAGAGAAAAATTTGAAAAAGAGTTAAAGTTATTAATGGCACAAAACTCAAAATTAAGAGAACAGATTGAAGGTATCAAAAATACAAATACATCTAAAATAGTAAATCAACAACATAATGGAAGTGGTGATAATGTTGGCGGTGATAAAATAGTCTACGAATACCATAAGCTTTTTAGTGAAAAAATACTTACTAATTTACCTGAGAAAAATGAAGTTTTTATTGGTAGAAAGCAAGAGTCGTTAGATATTCTAGAAAAAGTCTCTAGAATAGATATTCCTCTTGTTCTTGTTGGTATAGGTGGTGTAGGTAAAACTACTCTTTTAATGAGATTTTTAATAAGAATTATGAAGAATATGAAAAAGCTATTTACATTGAAGTGAAGGATGATTTTAAAAATTCTTTTATAGGTGCCCTTAATATAATTAAAAGAAAAAAAGTAAATATTGATCTATAATAACCCAGTTTTTGACCCACCATCTCGCAACTTTTCACACAAACTATATAGTGATAAGGGTTTGTGAGAGGTTAATAGCCGAATACTAAAGTCGGAGGTCGTGATTTTTAGCTATTTATGGTTTTTTTCATAGTTTAGATTTTATCAGTTTTTGAGATGATAGTTGGTTTATGTTTCAATTTGAAATATTTTGTCCTCATACAGATATATAACATGTAGAAGTGTGTTATATATCTATGTTGGTGCAGTAAGGGAGTAGAGTGGGCAAATTTTTTAGCAGAGGGTTTGAAAATTTTTGGTGTAGATTTTTTTATGTTATAATTAGAGAAAGGATTAGCATGTCAATATCAGATATAAAGAAAATGCCTTTACTTGAAAGGGTACATCTTATGGAACAAATTTGGGACACCTTGAGAGATGAATCTGAAGACTTGGACTCTCCTGCTTGGCATAAAGACATCTTAAAAGAGAGAAAAGAAGCTTATAACAATGGCAATGTTAAGAGTTATACTGTTGAAGAGATTAGACAAAAGCTCATATGAGAGCCTACAAAGTAGATATTTTAGAGTTTGCATATGAAGATATGCGACTTGGAAAATATTTTTATAATGAACAGGATGAGAACCTTGGTCGATACTTTGTAAACTCAGTATTGACTGATATAGAATCTCTATCATTTTATGGTGGAATTCATGTTAAATATTTTGGTTTTCATAGGATGCTTGCTAAACGATTTCCTTATGCGATATATTATGATGTTGAGGATAACCTAGTTATAGTATATGCTGTACTGGACTTGCGTGAAAATCCTTTAAAAAGTTATGAGAAATTACTAAATAGAATGTAGAACTTTATATTTATTTAAGGATTAGTGCCTCAACCCAACTTAACAGAGAACCATTCGAAGAGATACTAAAGTCTTGAAAAAAAGACCCCGTTTTGACTCAAATTGGATTTGAAAGGTAGGCATCGCTTAGGGAATAAGGTACTTAAGCTTATTTTAATCTTTCTCATAAGCCGGAAGTCGTGAGTTCAAGTCTCACTCTTGTCACCATAAAATCCACAAATTTGAATCTACTTTATTTATCTCCCAAACCATTTTAAATCAAACTTATGATAATATTTTATATATTTGAACCGAATTGGAATAGATGAAAAGATTTATATTTTTACTCATGTTTACCATTGTTGCACTTCACTCAAAAGAGTTTGAAAAGTTGGAATTTCAAGGCAAAGGTATTGACTTTTTGATGGGGACTTTTTCAACTTCTAGTCTTTATAAAGTCATTGGAAAACCTTACCCTCCGTTTTACACGCCTTGGAGGGATGATCCAACTTTTAATGATCTTGATATTCCAAAGTATGAAGAGGTTATAAGAGACTATTTTTACTCGTATGGGTTTTATCATGTTGCGTTAAATTCAACAGTTAGTGAAGATAAGATTGTTATAGATATCCAAAAAAATGACCCTATCATGATCAAAGAGATCAAAGTACATCCCACTTCTAAATTGTCACAATATCTACCTTTTAAAGTTGGTGATGTATTTACCACTGAAGGGTTCAAAACTAGCAAAAAAAATATAGAGCGAAAACTTCTTGAAGAGGGTTATCCAAGATACTTTTTTGAAGCAAAAGCGTATGTGGATTTAGATCTTTATGAGGTTAAGCTGGATTATCATGCAGATAAGAACATGAGTGTCAGCTTGGCAGATACGCGTATCGAGGGCAGGGGAGATGTAAAAGAGGTAATTATCGAAGAGGCGATTACTTATAAAGAGGGTGATAAGTATGATATCCGAGAGTTAGAAAAGACTTATGATAAGATTTACGAATATGGCATTTACGACTATATAACAGTTGAGCCAAAAGTAGATCAAAATGGTACACTTGTTCCTGTGGATATCAAACTCAAGATGGGTGATACAAAATTTATCAAAAATTCATTTGGTTACAATACGGACACGGGACCTCGTGGGTCTCTCTCATGGATAGATAAAAACTTTTATGGAAATCTCAAAGTTTTTGATGTTGGTATTAAAGCATCGACTTTAGGGTATGAGCTTTATAACATTTTTTACAACCCTAGAATAATTCTCCCTTATGTTGGTAAGATTAATTTTAAGAATGAGATCAATTACCATTTGATTGATCATGATAGTTATGAAGAGAAAGGATTGGTCAACCGTGTGACCTTTGGAAAAAAGGCATTTGGGCTTGAACACTATTTTGGACTTTTAACAGAAATCAATACCATCACATCAAAAGTTGACGGTACAGAAGATGAGAGTGGGAGTTACTTTATAAACTCACTCTTTTATCGACTTTTGATTGATAAAAGAGACTCTAAAGTTGATGCAAAAAGGGGATATTACGCTTCATTGTATCTTGAAAAATCAGATAAAATTCTCGGTTCGGATTTAGATTATCTTAAAGCTTTAATAGAGCTTCGTTATATCAAAAGTTACATGGCTAACAAACTTACTTTGGGTATCAAAACCCGTATCGGTTCGATAAATAGTGATGTTCCTACTTTTAAAAGATTTTATACCGGTGGTTCGTTTACCAATAGAGGGTATGATTTTCAAGAGTTGGGATTGAAAGATTCTCGAGGGGTTCCTAGAGGTGGTGTTTCACTTATCGATATCCTTAGTGAGGTTAGATATGAAGTCTATCCTAAACTATCTGCTGTGGTTTTTTATGATAGCTCCATGCTAAGCTTAGAGCCTCATACTTTTGATGAGGATTTTCATGATAGTTGGGGTTTTGGGGTTCGTTATCTTACTCCCATCGGTCCTTTTAGGCTTGATTTTGGGTTTCCAAGAGATGAGAGAGGCTGGACTTTTCATATTAGTATAGGACAAGTATTTTGAAAACAATTTTAAAATTTTTATTGGGATTTATGCTTGTTGTTGTGGCACTTGTCGCTGTTGTATTATTTTCTTTAAATAGTGAAAGTGTTTTAAATTCCGTTGCAAAAACAGCCATTGAAAAAAGTGGATTAGATGTTAAATACACAAGCTTAGAAGGTGGACTTTTTGATGGTCTTAAAATCAAAGGGTTTAACTACGAAGATAAAGTCAAAGCAGACTTTAGATTTAGAGCTGATTTTAAAGCCATGAGTTCTGGGGTGGTTCATGTAGAAGATATTAATATCTCAAATCTTTGGATAGATGAAGCATTTTTACAGTCACTCATGGTTGATTCAAATCAAACAGAGCCAAAAGAGGAGCAAAAAGAGTCATTTATCAAAAAATTGATAGTTGATAGTGCAACTCTGAATTTAGTGGATTTTCATTATGAAGATTATGTAGTAGATGTTTTAAACTTGCAAATTGATGACCTCTCTTATGATATGAAAAAAGATATTACTGCAAATCTAAAGGCAGATTTTGAGAGTAATGTTGCAAATGCGATTTTAAATGCAAAGATAAAAGATGAAAGATATAGTTTTCATATCGAAGCTGATCCTAAAAAAGAGTTTTTAACCCCGTATGTTGTGGATCAAAATATCACGATAGAAAATGCCCCTCATGTAGTACTTGATGGAGATGGAGATTTTCATAATCTCCAAGCTGACATGATTGTAAATAAAACTAAAATTACTTTTCAAGATATAGAGATTGCTCCAAAAGATTTGAATCTTACAGCACTTTTTGACATCGATAAAAATGATTTAGATGCGAAGTTTCTAGGATTTATTGAGAGTTCAGTTGCTGATTTAACTCTAAATTCCAATGCTCATCTAAATATTCATGACTTGAATAATACACTTACTTTTGAGCTCGATAGTTTTATAAATCCCAAAGGAGCCTATCTTAAAAATCTTCTAGCAGATCAAAATGTAACTATTGAAAAATTGTCAAAACTAAAGCTTCATGCGCAAGGCGATTTTAAAAACATAGATCTTCAAGTAAATATAGATGAGGGAGCGCTTTACTATAATGATATCGCTATCAACCCAAAAGGTCTTGATTTAAATGCTACTTATAGTGTCAATGACGGAAATTTGACTGCTTATATCTTATCAGATATCTACTCTGATGTTGCCTCGTTTGATGTAGATGGAAAAGTTTCACTAAATAGTAAAGATATCAACAATACACTAAAAGTTGATTTGGTCTCTAACCTTTTACCTCATCAAAAGTATCTAAATAGTATGTTGGATGATCAAAATATCTCATTCCAAAAAATGCCAAAGTTTTTGATAACACTTATTGGAGATTATAAAAACATTGATTTATTTGCAAAGCTTAGTGAGGGAAAGATTACGTACAATGATATTAAAATTATTCCAAAACTACTGGATATCCATGCTTCATATAGTTTGAAAAAGGGAGATTTGAAAGCAGATTTTAAAACAGATATTGACTCAAATATAGCTGATACTGACTTAGTTGGAAAAGTTTCACTAAATAGCAAAGATATAAATAATACACTTCTTTATATCTTTGATGCAGATATATTTGCACAAAAAAGAACTATTAAAGCCTATGAGATCAAAGTTACAAAGCCAACAAAAATAGTACTAAATATTGCAGGTAATGCTAAAAAAGCAGAAGCTATCATTGATGTAAAAGGTGAGTTATATTATCAAAAGATAAAAATTAGACCAAATATTCACGATACAAAAATAGATTTTGATTTGCAGACCAACGAAATAGATGCGAAGCTTTTTGCCGATATCTTCTCTAGCGTTGGAAAAGTTAA
Source organism: Campylobacterales bacterium (assembly GCA_015662615.1). Lineage (GTDB taxonomy): Bacteria > Campylobacterota > Campylobacteria > Campylobacterales > QNZT01 > SZUA-1433. The sequence goes on from DQTU01000009.1 coordinate 8,626, forward strand.
ATCAGATGCAATAGTCTCACTTGATTTAGATGATTTGAATAACACTCTAAAATATGATGTAAACTTACTTATAAAAGATACAAAACCATTTAAAGGTGTTGATCTTTCCACTTTAGGTACTATCAAAGCTACTGCAAAAGGAAGCCTCAAAGATCTTGATGCAAAAGTTAAATCACCAAAACTTAAGTTAACAGCATATAGTAATGATTTTGACAAGTTTAATGTAGATATCGATACAAAAAAGATTTATATCGGAAAGATTTACCGATATCTGCCCAAAGAGCTTCAAAAGAGTTTTGTAAATCTGAAAAGTCGTGGTTTTTATAAACTTTCTCAAAATGAAGCAAAGTTTACAACTACTTTGCGAGGTTTGAAATATGCTGACAGAGTCATATCCACAAAAGAGTTTGATTTTTATATGAAAGGTGAAGATATAAAACTCTCAAATCTCTCACTTTTGGCTGATGGTTTTGATATGGGAATAGATTTGCAAAAAACAGGTGATGCGATAAAAGCAGAGATAAAAAACCAAGCGATAAATGCAGATGCTGATATCAAACTTGACCCTCTTTTTATTGATGCAAAAGTGCATATTGATTCAATTGAGAAATTAATCAAAGAGATCAATAAAGTTTATCCACTTCAAGTTGGTATGAAAGTAGATGGAAAATTGGATTTAGTAGCAAGCATGGAGAGAGAAGATGCCAAACTTACACTAACTTCAGACAAAATTATATTTGAAGACGGCAATATTGTCAACCTTAATTTGCTTGGTCTCTATAATCCCAAAAGAGTACTAGTTAAAAATTTTGACTTTGAACTCAAAGGCTTTGATCCAAAAGAGTTCAATCGAAAAGTAAAATTAAAACGAGATGGTTTGATTACTCTTGATCAGGAGATAAACACTATTGACTTTGCATTGGAAAATCTTTTAGAATTTAAAGGTACTCAAAAAGGAGATGTTGCTACTGGAAAACTAAGTACTAAAGATTTGATGCTCGCTTATGGGGAGTATGGCTCTACCAAACTTACAACTGAACTTGATATGTTTCAATCTAAAGAACAGATTGCAGTTACTGGTTTTATTGAGTTTGCAGATACAGAAATCACTTATGAATCATCATTTTTAGATGTTTCCAAAGATCCAGATATCATAATCATCACAAGAGAGAGTAAGGGAAAAAAACCACCAAGTGATAATTTTTTATTAAATACCTTTTTAGATTTAGATATTCGAACAAAAAATGAGATGATTTATAATGTTGATGCTGGAGAAATTGAGTTTGCACCAGATATCAAAGTACGAAAAGATTTTGGATCTTTACCAAAAATCACTGGTAAGATAAAAGTTCTTGATGGAGAGTATGACTTTGCAGATAAACGATTTCAGATAAAAGAAGGTGCTATTGCCTTTCGTGGACAAGAAGGCTCAAATCCTCTGTTGGATCTTAATGTAAATTATGAAGAGATTGACGATGTCATCATCATGATAAATATAGGTGGAGATAAAAATAGACCCAAATTGGTATTTAGCTCAAAACCTATGATGAGTAAAAAAGATATTTTTTCTTATCTCCTTTTTGGCATGAGTGCGAGTGAAACTGAAGGTGCAGCTACAAGTGCAAATAAAGCGGCTGAAAAGATTTTTGGACGAGCGATTGCAAAAGATTTGGCGAGAGAGTTGAATCTTGATAGACTTGATATGAATAGAAATGAGCTCGGTGGAATAGATGTAAAAGCGGGTAAAAAAGTCAATCGAAAAAGTATCATCTACTATAAAAACACACTCAATGAGAGTTCAGTCATGTATGAGCGAAAACTCTCTAAAAAATGGAGTGTTGAAACTGAAGTTGGCAAACTGGGGCAGAGTATTGATCTCTTTTATAGAAAAGGGTATAAATAATATACCCCCTCTTTTTACCAGTCCATTTTCTGATAACTTTTTCTTGAAGCAGATCCTTTAGTGGTTAACCCTTTTTTCCCTTTTTCTTCCCCTCCTGATGCAGCAGTTATATTTATATTGAAAGAGTTCTTAGTTGCTGTTTCATTAAATTTATTGAAAAGCAGCCATGAATCAGGCTCATAGGCCATTCTATCTCTAAATGGAGCCTTTGGTATGGTAAGCTCAATCAAGTCTAAGTAACTTAACTTTCGCACCTAAACCCAAGCATTTTTTGAGTGACATCCTGTAGTACAGCGATAAT
>DQTU01000202.1 GCA_015662615.1 Campylobacterales bacterium
AGATTTGTTGCAACTTCTTTAACGATACACTTAGAACTTATGGATGGATCATCTGATGAGTTATTTAAAAAAGAGTATCGTGTATTGTCTGATTTTGAAGAAGACGCTGTAGGACAATGGCTCAAACTTGCTAAAGCTAGAGGTGAAACTTCCGAGAGTGATGATGTGCTTATTCGGCTTATGGTTGAGCTTCATAAGAAAGTTGATGTTTTAACTGCACTGATTAAAAAAGAGGAACGACAACTTTTAAAACTTGAAATTGATAGCAAGATCAACGGAATTGGATTTGACCATATTAGATTGGAAGACGATATATTTCAAAAAGATAAAGAGTACTATTGTCGTATAGAAATGCCAGTTTTCCCCAAGAGAGAGATGCCTGTATTTGCCAAAGCACTCGATGCGAATAGTGCACAAATTATTTTGATGCATGAGGCAGATCAAAGAGACTGGAATGCTTATGTCACAGCTCGTGAGCGTATCATGATACGAGAGATGAAAGCAGATATATCATGATCATTGAGATGTTCGCTTTTATCGCTTTTGCTATTGTTTTGATGCTACTTATTGCGTATTTTTATTATAGAGATAAGGGGATTGTTAAACAGTTAGAATTATATGAGATGGCTATTGATGATCTAAATGTAAGACTTCATAAAGTGGAACAAGATGATGAGAGAAATAGTGGTAAAGAAAATGCCGTAAACTTTAGTGATGAGCTTGGTAAAATAGAAGAGAGTTTGAGTGGTAAACTTGATGAACTAAGTGATCCTCTTTTAAAAACTATAAGAGCGATCAAAGATATGGAAACCGAAATAAAAAGAATTGAAGATAGTGTTAATGAACGAATCAATAAATTAGAATCAAATACCAAACTCTCTTCCATGTCAAGCAATGCAAAGCTTATCAATGAAAAAGCAATTGTAGATCTTTATAAAGCAGGTTATAGTGCTGAAGAGATTGCCAAAAGAGAGCGAACGCCTATTGGTGAGGTAGAACTTATCTTAAGGATTGCAAATCTTAGATAATGTATATCCTTCATGGAGTGAGATTTTAGATAATGCTTTGAATGCATTGGATGCAGAATATTTAGAATTTTTACAAACTGATAACAGTTATTTTCCTGATAGAAATAATTTCCTAAATGCTTTTAAAACACTTCCCTTAGAAAAAACAAAATATATTCTTTTTGGGCAAGACCCATATCCACGAGAAGAGAGTGCTATCGGCTATGCTTTTATCGATGGAAAAGTAGGTGATATTTTTGGTAAAAATGGACTTACAAAAGAGGTCAATCGTGCTACAAGTCTTCGAAATTTTATAAAAATGGCATTATTTTGTGATGGGGTTTTAAGTGATGATTTTTCAAAAGAAGCAGTATCAAGAGTCGATAAAACACCTTATATAAAAACGATAAATCAGCTTAGGGAAAATTTTGAAACAAATGGCGTGTTACTTTTGAACATGGCGTTGGTTTTTACCCAAAAAGAGGATTCAAAAAAACATGTGAAAGCATGGAATCGTTTTGTAAAAGCATTACTTTTTAGTTTAAAAGAGCACAATATAGAGCTGATTTTATTTGGAAAGATGGCTGAGGTATTAGAAAAAGTTGACGAGGCAAAAAGTTTTAGAAAACATAGGATGCCTCACCCTTACAATATCGGTTTTATTACTGATATTAATGCCCATAGACTGTTTAAGCCTATGAGGTTACTCTCTCTTTAAGTTTTTCTTCTACAATCTCATCTAAAAGATTAAAAAGCAGTACACTTGACTTTTCCATTTTTGTAAAATTGCTGATTAATATATCTATTTGATTAGTGTTTATACCGCTATTGATTACTTCTTGGATATTTTTATTGGCATAATAGTGTATTTTTTTATGAGGTTCATCTATATCTTTAAACTGTTGCAGACCATCAAAATCATCTTTACCTTTATTTTCATGCCATTGCCCTATTTTGTAATTTGTATGATCTGTCTCTAGAAGTTTAGGTGCATCGCTAAGTGTTTCTCTATAGGCATTTGATTTAAAAGAGATATGATCTGCTTTGATCAATGATGCAAAGTTTGAAAGTTCTAAAATATAGGATAATTCTGCTGTTTTTTGTGCCATATCATTAAATTCAGTTAAAGAATTTTGAAATTCTGATACTGTATCTCCTGATTCAATAGTTATACTGTTTATCTCATCTGAATTGGTTTGGATTTGATTTGTCTCTTGTTGTAGTGTTTGAATAGTTATGGATATTTCTGATGTCGCTTTTTGTGTTCGCTCAGCTAGTTTTCTTACTTCATCAGCAACAACTGCAAATCCACGACCATGTTCACCCGCACGAGCTGCTTCAATTGCCGCATTTAGTGCAAGTAAGTTAGTTTGGTCTGCGATATCCTTTATGAGGTTTACAACAGATGTTATCTCATTTGCCCTCTCATTTAGTGAGCTGATGGCATAGGTAATATTTAATATTAGTTCTGTTAAGTTATTAATTTTAGTAGCCAATTTTTCGGTTTTATCAAGAGCATCATTTGATTTTTTAGCAGTTGTATTTGCGATGCTGCTAATCTCTTTCATATGCTTTGTTGTATCATGAGCACTAGCACGCATAGTTGAGATGCCTTGCTGTACGCCACCGCCAATATTAGCAAATCTTCCTCTTAACTCTGCTTTGAC
>DQTU01000029.1 GCA_015662615.1 Campylobacterales bacterium
ATTTAGTGAGCATTATCGCTGTACTACAGGATGTCACTCAAAAAATGCTTGGGTTTAGGTGCGAAAGTTAAGATAATAATGACAAAAAGTTTTAGATTGAGTATATTTGTAGCAGGATTTGCCTCTTTCCTAAAAACATGCTACAATACAACAAATTCAAACAAGGAGAAACCATGATACGAAATCAAACAGTTCAAAACTTTACTACTGGAACTAAATCACTTCTCCTACTCTCACTCTTCCTTCTCAGACTCTAATTTTTAGACGCGAATACAATTCCAATTTAAAAGTTTGCATATTTTTATGCTATATTGATAATATATAAATAGAGAGAAACATTATGAAATACACAAAATTTAAAAAAATAGATATTAAGAATAGAACATGGCCAGATAATGAAATCAAAGAAGCACCAGTATGGTGTAGTGTGGATCTTAGAGATGGAAACCAATCGTTAATAAAACCGATGACCTTGGATAAAAAGGTGCGATTTTTTAAGTTATTAGTGGAGATGGGTTTCAAAGAGATTGAGGTTGGATTTCCAAGTGCGAGTGAAGTTGAGTATGAATTTACCCGGTATTTGATTGAAAATGATTTAATTCCTGATGATGTTACGATTCAGATCTTAACTCAAGCTAGAGAGCATTTGATTAAAAAAAGTTCTGAGGCGTTACAGGGTGCTAAAAATGTAATTGTGCATCTTTATAACTCTACTTCGACAAATCAGCGGGAAATTGTTTTTAAAAAGAGTCAAAAAGAGATTACAGAGATTGCTTTGCAAGGCGTGGCATGGATAAAAGAGTATTTTGAAGGGTTTGACGGAAATGTTGGGTTTGAGTATTCGCCTGAGAGTTTTACACAAACGGAGTTAGAGTTTGCAAGAGATATTTGTAATGCTGTAGTGGACGCATGGAATCCACAGGGGGATGAAAAAGTGATTTTAAATCTTCCTGCAACTGTGGAGTCTTCAACACCAAATATTTACGCAGATCAGATAGAGTGGATGTGCCGTGAAATCAAAAGGCGTGATCAAGTGTTGATAAGTCTTCATGCCCACAACGATAGAGGTACAGCGATAGCAGCAACTGAGCTTGCTTTGATGGCAGGAGCGGATAGAGTTGAGGGAACCTTACTTGGAAATGGAGAGCGAACGGGAAATGTTGATATCCTTACTGTTGGGTTGAATATGTATACTCAGGGAGTTGACCCTAAACTTGACTTTTCTGATGTGGATAAGATAGTGAAAACCGTAGAGAGTGTTAATGAGATTTCGACTAATGTCAGACATCCTTATGTGGGGTATTTGGTTTATACTGCTTTTAGTGGTTCGCATCAAGATGCTATTAAAAAAGGTATGGAGTTTCAAAAAACAAAAGAACAGTGGTGTGTGCCCTATCTTCCAATAGACCCAAAAGATGTAGGACGGGATTATGAGGCGATTATTCGTATCAATTCACAATCTGGAAAAGGTGGTGTTGCTTATATCTTGAATGCGAACTATGGCTATAAAATTCCAAAATCAATGGAGCCATTGGTTGGAAAAATCATCCAGAAAAAGAGTGAAAAAGTAGATGGGATATTGAGTGAACAGCAGATATTAAAGCTTTTTGAAGATCAATTTGTAAATCGCCATGATTTCTACTGTTTGAGTGATTTTAAAATCGAAATAGATGATAGGCATTCAAGTGTTGAGGGAGATTTTTGTATCGGAGATGAGAAATACTCTCAAAAGATTACAGCTGGCGGTATCATAGATGCTGTGAGTAATGGATTTAAAGAGTTGGGAGCAGAGTTTAAAATAGTTGAATATTTTGAACATGCACTTTCCCATGGATCAGATGCAAAAGCCGCTGCTTATTTTGCAGTTGTTTCACACGGTAAAACATGCTATGGCGTTGGGGTAGGGGATAATATCTCTTACGCTTCTATCAATGCCTTGATAAGTACGCTAAACATAGCATATGCGGATCAAGATTGACTCTTATAGAAGTTGCTGAGATTATTGGGATTCTCTCCTTCTCTCTCAGTGGCTTTTTTATCGCAGTATCTAGTAAATTAGATATCTTAGGTGTTTTTATCGCCTCTTTTCTTACAGCACTTGGTGGCGGTGTTATCCGTGATGTTTTAGTAGGAAGAGAGCTATACGCTTTTAGTAATAATTTAGCTTCTATTTTAGTTATATCTGTTGTGATAATAGCAATTTTATTTAAACTTCAACGCTTTGCAAATATCGAAAAAAATACCTTTTTCATGGTAGCAGATACATTAGGTCTTGTCTCATTTGCTATCTCAGGAGCACTTGTTGGCGTTGAGGCAGAGTTTAATTTTTTTGGTGTGATACTGCTCTCTTTGATTACTGCTGTTGGCGGCGGAGTTTTGAGAGATATGCTTATAAATAAAATACCTATGATTTTAGTGAGTGAGTTTTATGGAACAGTTGCTATTTTTGTGGGAGTGCTTATTTATACTTTAGGTATTATTGAAATGTTGAATTTTCTTACCATCATGAATGTCTTTTTTCTGGGAGTTGGATTGAGGTTTTTTGCTTTTTATAAAGATTGGCATCTGCCGAAGATTTTATAGCTTTAATTGTATAATGTGTAAAAATTATTCGGAGTCTCCATGACCTTACAAAAAAAAGCCACACTTGTTGCTAGTGCTACCTCTACACTTTTAATTTTCATCAAACTTACCATTGGAATCATGAGTGGTTCAGTTGCTGTACTTGCTAGTGCAATCGATTCAGTCCTTGATCTAATCGTTTCAGTATTTAACTTTTTTGCGGTTACCAAATCAGAACAGCCTGCTGATAAAGTTTTTAATTATGGGCGTGGAAAGATAGAGGCTTTGGCTGCTGTGATTGAAGGTACGGTTATCACCATGTCTGGTGTTTATATCTTTTATGTTGCGATTCGTAAAGCATTTGGAGGGGAAGAGACTAAACTTCTTGAAACTTCTATCATCGTCATGTTGATCTCTTTGGTTATCACAATTGCTTTGGTTCTTTATCTAAACTATGTGGCAAAAAAGACAGGTTCTATGGTTATCAAGTCAGATGCTCTTCATTATAAAACTGATATTTTTACCAATGGTGCAATTCTTGTCTCTTTGGTAATGATTCAATTTACTTCTTGGCAGATTATTGATTCTATTATCGGTGGGCTTATCGCTATTTATATCATCTCTGAGGCTTATAAGATTATCAAAGAGGGTGTTTATGTTCTTTTGGATGGTGCATTGGAAGATAAGCAAGTTGAACATATAGAGCATATTATAAATAGTGAAGAGGGGTTAACAAGTTACCATTTTCTTAAGACTAGAACTTCGGGACATAACAATTTTGTAGATGTACATTTAGTTTTTACCAGCGATATTTTACTTTTAGAAGCACACCGTATCAGTGATCATATCGAAGAGCGAATTGCTTTGTTGGATCCAACTCGTGAGTGGGTAATGAATATGCACCTAGATCCATATGATGACAGCGTAGCTGAACATCACCACTAAGATGCTTTTTGGTGGTGCATATTGTTCATCTTTTGTTGAATGATATGTTGTTTGCGCTCAAATGTTTGTTTAACTTCATCTATAAGTGTATATGCAGTTCTCATATCCTCTATCTTTCTAAATTCAGGAACATCTTGTACAAGTTTATCGATCGTTATGATATCTCTTCTAGTAAGTGCTAATTTAAATAGTTCAATCCAGTTCATCTTTTTTCCTTTTTAATTCTTATGGTGTAACTATACCGGTAAGAAATGTCAAAGTTGTGTCAAAACTAAATTATTTGTAAATTTTATCTACTAATTTTAAATAGTTAGATTAATAAACCTCATCAAATTGAGACTCACGCATATCTATACTAAAAAACTTTTTTGCTTGCTTCATTTTATTCATTTTTTGTTGGATATTTGCTTGCTCACTTTCAAATCTCTTTTTTGCTTCACCTATTAAGGTATATGCTTCTCTCATGTCGTCTATTCTTCTAAATTCTGGTATTTCGTTTAGAAGCAAGTCTACTGTATTTATATCTTCTTCTATAATCGCTATTTTAAAGGATTTAAGCCATTTCGTATTCAACTGTAGTCTCCTCTTTCCAAGTTTCAAGTAGAACTTTGACGACATGGATGATGCTATCAAGCTCATTAGTTGAGTTTTTTATGTTTGCTCTGTTGAGCGTTTTTATCTGATGCATATAAAGTCCGCTTAGATATGCTGTCATATCAGTTCCATCATTGCTCAGTGAACTGATAAGTTCTATAAAAATATCTGAGGATTTGTTAATCCACTTGGCTTTAGCTTCAGCGTCTCCCTCTTCAATAGCTCTTTTTGCCAATGAAGCAAATCTTAAAAGTCCCTCATATAACATCTCTATAAGTTTTTCTGGTGTTTGTACCGCCGTATGGTTTTGGTTATATGCCTGATATGCTTTTGCTGTCATTCTTTCTCCTCCTGCTATTTATCTGCAAATTGTGCTTCAATCATAGATGATAGCATGCTTGATTGACTAGTTAGTTTACCTATGACACCATCAAATGCTGCAAATCTTTTTGTCATGATTGCATACTTATCGTCCAATCTCGTTTGAGCTTTAGTCTGTTCTTCTAAAAGTGACTTTAAACTATCTTTAATATTGTTATTTAATGATTTTAGAGCACCAATTGAACTCGTTGCAATATCAAAAAGTTTGTCTTCAAATTTATTAAAAAGACCATTTTCTCCATCTGTACCTCTAAAAAAGTCTTCAACTTTACTCGCATCAGTATCAATCATCTCTTTAAATTCTGTTTCATCAAATTTTAGTGTTCCGCCTCTTTCGACTTCAAATCCAAAATCTGCTATAGTCTTACCTTCAGTTGTGATTGTTCTATTTATAACATTATTTAAATCGGCAGAGATGTTTCTAATTTCACTAGTTCCTTGAAAGATACCCGCAGTTTTAGTCTCTGAATCATATTTGGTAACAGCAGATAGTTTCTCTATGGCTGCATTATATTTTTCAGCAAATGCAGCCATCTCTTCAACTAGTTTATCATTGTCAGATTCAATATTTACAGATGTTATACCTTCGCTCTGGAGATTTAATGTGACTCCATCAACTAAATCATCAACAGTGTTACTTGATCTAAAAACTGTTATTCCGTCAATCTCAATTTCTGCATCTTTTGGTTCATTTCCAATTCTATTAAAAGCAAGGCTTTTTGCTGAATCAGTTTCTGTACTTGTAACCGTAAATTTACTATCAACTCCAGTATCTGATGATTTTAAAATAAGTTTATATGGATCTGTTCCACCTACATTTAGAACAGAAGCCTCAATTTTTCCATCTGTTGCAGTTTTGATTTTTTCTGCTACTGTTTTTAAGGAGTCTGTTATACCAACTTCAACATCATAGTCTGTGCCATCTATGCTAAATGTCAATGTTTGTGGTTCTACCAATGCCTCATCATATGCAAATCCTAATGAAGATTCTTGAATATCACGTGTTGCCAATGATTTGACATTAATATCAAAGTTTTGCACTTGAGCTGCTGCTGTAGTATCAACAGTTATAGAATCACCTGTAAGTGTGCTGGTTTTATTTTGATATAGCTCTGGTTCAGATAGTGCAACAATTTGATCATTAAGATCAGTAATAAGTTTTTTAATCTCTGCTAATTCTGTCTGTTTATTGTTAGAAACATCAATTTTTCTCTCAATTGGCTTGATTACGGCTGAAGTATCTGCCTCTTTAAGTTGATCAATAATATCATTTGTTAAAACCCCTTGGCTTCCAAGCCCTAGGGTACTTAATGCACCTGCCATCTGTTATCCTTTTTTATCAAAAAGCACACCGACTAAATCTTGCATGCTCTCTTTTATTTTCATCGCTTCTTCTGTTGGAAGTTTTTGTATAACTCTTCCAGTATGTTTATCGGTTACACTGATATAGACTTCATCTATTTTTTCGTTATAGGCAAACTTAACATCAAGGTTTAATGAATCTGAAATATCATTAAACTCTTTTGTAGCCTCTTTAGGTTTTATTGCCTGTTTATCTTGTTCTATATGCTCTTGTTTTTCTGTTTTTGCCGCTACTACTGTTGGCTGTACAGTTTTTGTTTCTACCTTTGTAGGGCTTTGCATGATTTGTGTACTAACCATTGGTTGAGTACTTGGCGTTATCATTGTGGATTCCATTGCTACTCCTTTAGCTTCTTCTAAAAAGTACATCGGTTCACAATTGTGATACTTGATAAGCAATGTTTAAAATTTATAACAATTTGTGATAAAATCAGAAAAAGTTTACTATTTGTGACAAAGGGGGAGGATATAGTATGAAAATCGCACTTTTATGTGATTCACTTTTGTTAAAAAGATCGTTGGAGATTTATTTACAAGGACATATAGTTTCACAAGAGTATGCAGAGCTTATCATTTGTGATAGATTACGCCAAATGGACAAACCAACTTTATTGGTAAGTCATACTAAAAAAGCAGATCTTAGAGTTCCTTTCACAAAAGCAGAACTTTTTTGGGCATTAGAAGAGTTTTATTTGAAGATATTGGAATCTGAGATATTACTCTCTTCAAAAGAGCAGATGAAACCATTTATCGAAAAGCTTAATAAAAAACATCACAATAAAATAGCAAAACTTGCACGAAAGATATCATGAACTTTCATATTACAATAACAGGTGGTAAATACAAAGGTAAAAAATTAGAGTCTGCATCTTTATCTACAACACGAAGTACAAAATCTATCATCAAAGGATCTCTATTTGATACTTTGCAGTTTGATATTGTAGATCAAAACTTTATTGAGGTTTTTGGTGGTTCTGGATCCATGGGGTTAGAGGCAGTCAGTCGTGGAGCAAAAAAAGCTTATTTTATTGAGAGAGATCCCAAAGCCTATAATGTGTTAAAAAGAAACTGTGACATGATAGATAGTGTGCGAACTTCTGCTATAAGAGGTAATAGTTTTGAGGTTTACCCAAAGTTGGTGGAGGAGTTGTCTCAAAAAAATGAGAAAGCGTATCTCTATTTTGATCCTCCTTTTGATAGTCGAGAGGGAATGGAAGATATTTATGAAAAAGTGCTCTCGTTGATTGCAAATACACCTAAAGAGATAGTTATCATGATTATTGTTGAACACGCTTCTAAGACAAAGATGCCTGAGATTATCGGAAGTTTTAGGCAAAAAAAGAGCAAGAAGTTTGGTAAAAGTTCTTTGAGCTATTATTTGGCATAGTTCTTGCTTTAAATCAGTCACTATATATTAAGGGATTATTTTGGGTTTAAGAGTAGTTTTTATTTTACTTATCATGATTGAGGCATTATTTGCCACTAAAATTAAAGATATTACCAATGTTGTTGGTGTTCGTGATAACCAGCTTATCGGTTATGGATTAGTTGTAGGGCTTAGTGGTGCAGGTGATGGTTCATCTTCTGAATTTACAAGACAAGCAATTTCAAGTATGCTGCAAAGTGTAAATGTCAAAGTAAACTCAAGCAAAGTAAAATCTAAAAATGTTGCAGCAGTAGTTGTGACGGCAAAACTTCCTGCTTTTTCTCGTCATGGTGATCGTCTTGATATTGAAGTCTCTTCTATTGGAGATGCAAAATCAATTCTTGGGGGAACCTTAGTCATGACTCCTTTAAAAGCGGTTGATGGAGAGGTCTACGCATTAGCTCAAGGAAGTATCAATAAAGGATTCAGTCCTGGTGGCAAAAATAGTAGAAAAGCAACAGTAGCAAAAATCTTTGATGGGGCTTTGGTTGAGCGTGAAGTAGCTTATGATATTAACAGCAAGAGCATGATAAGGTTGAGTCTTAAAAAATCTGATTTTACAGTAGCAACAAAGATTCAAAAGAGACTTAATAGTAATTTTGGACAAGGTGTAGCAACGGCTATTGATTCTCGAACTATTGAGTTGAGACGACCAGTAAACTTAAGCATGGTAGAGTTTTTAGCACATGTAAATGAGACCAATATCCAACATTCAGGTGCAAATAAAGTGGTAATTGATCAACGGACAGGAACAGTTGTGGCAGGTTTAAATATTGCAGTTGAACCTGTAATAGTAAGTCATGGGGATCTTACACTTAAGATCATGCCTGCATCTTCTCTTCCAAAATCTGATGCGAATAATTATCAATATGGAGATGAAACAAGTATCTCTGTAAATAACAATATCATTCGAATGAAAGAAGGAGAAGTGACAGTTGCAAATATCGCAAGGGTACTTCAAAAATTAGGAGCAAAACCTGCTGATATTATAACTGTCATGCAAACCATCAAAAGAGCTGGTGGAATCAACGCCGAGTTGGAAATCATCTAATGGAAATTGATAACACGCTTGCAACAATTTCAGTATTTGACCCTAAAAAAATTACACTAACAGATGATGATAAAAAGCTCAAAGAACAGACTGATAATTTTGAAGCTTTTATGATAAAAAGTATTTTAGATATCTCACTAAAAAGAGAAAATCCGCTCTTTGGAAAAGATGCTGGAGATAAGATTTATAACTCCATGTACAACGATACCATGTCAAAAGCTTTGAGTGGTGGTATGGGATATAGTGAACTACTTTTTAACTTTCTAAAAGAACAAAGCAATTAAATCCTTTCCTAAGTAAATTAAAGATATTTAATTTTTAAAAAAAGTTAATGTTTTTTGTATTTATGTCGATCTATATATAAGTATATATAAGATGTAAGGACAAATCATGATCACAAAACAACTAGAAAGTGCGATACAAGATATTGATGCTTTGATAGCATTAACAAAGTCAGATATAGAAGATATAAAAGAAGCACAACATGATAAACTTAGTGATCGCTTAGGAGAAAAAGAGCGTTTGATTAGTTCGTTTGAACATAAAAAAACAGCGCTTAATAGTGAGCTTTTAAAACTTACACAAAGCAATGTAGGAAAATCCATAGATCAAATTTTAAGTGATGATGAGGCAGACACTTTAACACTTTTTAAAGATAAACTCGCAAGTCTGAAATCAGTCAATAAAGATTACGCAAAATTTGTAGCAACGATTAGTGAATTTTATAATTCTCTTATCGATAAAATGTTTACACTAGAGGGGAATGGTTATGAAAAAAATACCCTTCGCTCTGCGACACTTTTTATGGTATCGGCGTAAGGAGGTCTCATAATGGGAATTTTTGATTCATTACATATAGGCTATAGTGGACTTAGTGCTTCACAATCAGCTATAAATACTACCAGTCACAATATCTCAAATGCCAATACGGAAGGTTATTCGAAACAGGTAGTAACTCAAAAAGTTAATTATCCTATCAGTAATATTCCAGGTGATGCTGGCTCAGGCACACATGTATCCTCTATCACAAGAGCACATGATGAGTTTGTTTATGGTAGGCTAAAAAGTAGTAGTGCAAATGTGGCATATTCTGAAAAGATGGAAGCAACATTGCAAGAGATTACGACTTATGCCCCTGATCTAGATAATTTAGGAATTGCAAAAGATATAAAAGACTTTTTCTCTTCATGGAGTGATGTAGCCCAAAATCCAAGTGATGATTCGCAAAAAGTGGTATTACTTCGCTCAATGGAATCATTGACACAAAACGTAAATGAGACAAGTTCAAAACTACATGATTTGCAAGATAGGCTCAATGAAGAGTTTAAAGATGGCATCAACGAAGTCAATAGACTTGCGAGTGGAATAGTTGAGTTAAATAAAAATATCAATAAAGTTGAAAACACGAATAGTTCAAATGCTAATGCAAATGATTTAAGAGATCAAAGAGATGCGCTAGAGCTAAAGCTCTCAAAAATGTTAAATATTGAAGTTTCCAAAGGTAGCATAGTAACAGAGTATGGTGCTACAGCAAATAGAACAGACATGGGAACAGATTATAATATAAATATTGGTGGATTTAACATTGTTGATGGGGCTACATTCCATCCTTTAAGAGCAGAAGATGGTGTTAATTCTTCAACTTTAAATTCTGTTTATTATATGGATCATAGCCAAAAGAAGGTGGATATTACAGGTGCTATCAGAGGGGGAGAGCTGGGGGCTATTTTAGATCTTCGTGGTGATAAAATTGACTCAAATACAGGACGGGCTACAAACTCTAAAATTCAAAATTATATCGATGATTTAGATACTTTTGCAAATACTTTTAAACAAGCTGTAAATAGTGTTTATGCAAGTAATGCACAAGATAGTATTGCAACGGATGATTTAGGAGCTATTGGTGAGAGTGGATCAGTTGTCAATCTTGAAGGTATAAAAGAAGGTAGTTTTGATATAAAAGTATATGACAACTTGGGCAATGAAGTTGCCTCAAGAGCTATTACCATTGATGCTAGAACTTCTCTTCATACAAATGCAGATGGCAGTATAAATCCAAATAGTATTGTAGAACAAATCAATGCAAACAGAGATGATAATTTAGATAATGATGGAACAAATGATTTAGATGATCTGTTTAGTGCTGACATTGTAGATGGTAAACTTCGTATCTCATCATCATCTGGAGGTAATTATACAATTGCAATTGAAGACAATGGTACAAATTTTGCAGGTGTAACAGGAGTCAATAAACTTTTTGAAGGAGATAGTGCTGGAAATTTAAAATTGGCATCTAATATCAGAAATAACCCTTCAAATATAGCAGGCAATAAAGCCCCAATTGATGGAAATAGTGATTTGGCAAGTCAGATGGTTTCACTTCAGTATGAAACACTATCATTTAAAAGACCAAATGGTAGTACAACAGAGCAGGGGATTGAGTCATTTTATCGATTCAGTAGTTCTAGAGTTGCTGCTGATGCGCATCAAGCTACGATCAATAAAGAGTCAGCAGAGCTTTTAAATAAAACGGTAAGCGATCAGTTCAAATCCGTAAGTGGTGTTGATATGGATGAAGAGTTGGTAAATCTTATGATGTACCAAACCGCTTATCAAGCCAATGCAAAATTGATTACGACAATTGATCAGTTGATGAACACGTTGCTTGGTATGAAACAGTAAAACTATGAGCTAGAAGCGGCATTAATATATAGATACTCATAGATATCTGGTGTCCAAATATTGTTAAAATTTACTTCTGGACAGATGCTGGTAATTGTGTCTGCAAGTTTCCCTTTTTTTGCGATCTCTTCCCACTGCTCTTTAGTCTTTTGTCTTGCAAGTGAAAACCCGCTCATTTTACAATCTTTTTGCAGTTCATCTTGGTATAATTTTTCACCATCGGATACAATACCTGTTTGAACTAAGCTCTCTTGCTCATTTTGGACTTTCTGTTCAGTTTGTGCTTGAATACTAGCTTGTGAACTCTTTTGAAAATTTTGTATGTATGTGCTTATAAAAAATAGTGATATTGCGAAAAATGTAAAAAATATAATTTTTTTAATCATGTTTTATTCCTTTTTAAATTTAAAAAAATTATTATACAGTTATAAATTTAATTTTTTTTTAAAGTATTTAAACTATATAATTAAAAAAAATAAGCGAGTTACTGTTTGAAAATTCCCTATATTAGTATATCCCTTTTAGTTATGATTGTTGTGATGAGTTTTTTTGGTAACTCTATCTATCATGTATCGCCCTATGAACTTGATAAAAGTGCTATACTCTTACCCCCTTCATATGAGCATCTTATGGGAACAGATCGTCTAGGGCGTGATGTTTTGGCTAGGATGTTTGAGGGTGGAAAAGTGAGCCTGAGCATTGGTGTTGGATCTGCGGTAATTGCCTCTTTTGTAGGGCTTATGGTAGGTGTATCCGCTGGATTTTTTAGAGGAAAAAGTGATAAAATTATTATAATTTTAATCGATCTTTTTCTAACTTTTCCTACATTTTTCCTTCTTCTTGCTCTTATCTCATACATGAGTGCTTCCATCTGGGTTCTTGTTTTTATCATCTCTATCACAGGTTGGATGGGTATGGCGAGGCTTATCAGAAGTGAAAGTTTTGCAATTGGAAATAAGCCATTTATCAAAGTTTTACAATTAGGCGGGGTGAGTAAAATAAAGATTATTTTGAAATATTTTACACCACTTTTGGCTCCTATATTTTTTATTTCATTCACTTTTGGGGTAGGGGGAGCGATATTGGCAGAGAGTGGGCTTAGTTTTTTAGGGATTGGAATCATGCCTCCGCAAATTAGCTGGGGAAGTGTTTTGAGCGAAGGGAAAAGTGTGGTTGATATCGCTTGGTGGCTTAGTTTTTTTCCTGGACTTATGATATTTTTAGTGATATTTTGTCTTGTTAACATCTCTGATTATTTACAACGCTACACCAATCAAAAAGATAAAGTCATCTAAATGACCCTAAAATATCTACTGGATAAAGAAGTTTTAAAACGAAATTCTATTGAAGAGATAAATAATGAAAAACCCGATCCCATGCTGGTTGCATGCATCCATAGAGATGAGGTAATTAGTCTAATTTGTGCACTTTTTGCTTATGGAAATGCCAAACAAATCGTAAAGTTTTTATCATCTTTGGATTTTGACTTACTAAATGCAGAAGATGAAAAGATCAAAAAAACGCTCTCTAGCCATTATTATAGGTTTCAAAAATCAAATGATGTTGCAGAGTTTTTTATAACACTCAAACGACTGAAAAATGAAACTTCATTGGAAGAGAGTTTTTTACTTGGATATAGAAAAGAGAATCTAATCTTAGAAGGGTTGGAAAGTGTTATCTCTAAACTTTGGTCGTTAAATAGTTATGACTCTAGAGGATATAAGTTTTTATTGGGTGTACCTCCTCATAAAAAGAGTACTTCAACATATAAAAGATGGAACATGTACCTTAGATGGATGGTTCGAGAGGATAACATAGATATGGGGCTTTGGAGTGAAGTTGATAAGTCTAACCTACTCATTCCACTAGATACACATACTTTTAAAGTCTCTTTATCTTTAGGACTAATGGAGCGAAAGACTTATGACTTAAAAGCAGTTATAGAATTAACAAATAAATTAAAAACTTTTGATCCCCATGATCCTATAAAATATGATTTTGCGCTTTATCGCTTAGGACAAGAGAAAGATTTAGCAAAATTTAAACGATTTTGAGGTAAAATACCGCAATTTTTAACACATAAAGGACTCTTCCGTGAATGAAATTTTTACATTCCTTGGGTTAATTTCCCACAATCACACTTATATCATCGTTTCGCACACTATTTTAGTGGCTTTAATCGTTTTAGCAATTGCAAAACTTGCAACTTCTTCACTGCAAATCGTACCTTCAGGGATGCAAAATATCGCTGAAAGTTATTTAGGTGGTGTTATCTCAATGGGTAAAGATGTTGTTGGTGAAGATTTAGCTAAACATTATCTTCCCCTAGTAGCAACAATTGGTATTGTTGTATTTGTTGCAAATATGGTTGGTATCATACCTGGTTTTGAGTCACCAACGAGCAATATCAACTTTACTTTAGCTTTAGCTTTAATCGTCTTTATCTACTACAACTACGAGGGTATTAAGAAACGAGGATTTATTAAGTATATTCAGAGCTTTGTTCACTTGGGTGAGATGAATCCTATCGCGAAATTTGTAATGTCTCTTTTTATGTATCCTATCGAAATCGTTTCACATCTTTCTCGTATCGTCTCTCTCTCTTTCCGTCTTTTTGGAAATATCAAAGGAGATGATCTTTTC
>DQTU01000177.1 GCA_015662615.1 Campylobacterales bacterium
TGCAATGCTTTATGGAAACCTCAGACACACACCGCACTCAATCAAAGCGTTAGAAGTTGAAAGAAGTAAACTTCAAAAAATGCTTGTAAAAAGTGTTAAAGATTTACAAGACGCAGCTGAGGGTGCTGATGATTATGGGCTTAAAGTTGCAGCAGGGCATGGACTCAATTATCTAAATGTAGATGCTATTTGTAAAATAGATCTAGTACAAGAGTTAAACATCGGACAAAGTATCATTGCAAGAAGTCTCTTTACAGGGTTTGAAAATGCAGTAAAAGAGATGGTAACGTTAATAAAATGAAAATAGCTATCAGCATAGGCGATTTAAATGGAGTTGGGATTGAGATAGCTTTACATGCACATAATGAGATTAAAACTCTTTGCCATCCTCGCTATATGATTAACCAAACTATGCTTGAGAATGCTTGTCATTTATTGGATATTGAAATTCCTAAAGATTTTGAAATTATCGATGTGGGGCAAGAGTTCGATATCTTACCCTCTCACGCAACTTATGAAAGTGGCAAGTACTCACATGACTCTTTCCTCAAAGCAATTTCTCTTGCAGTTGAAAAAGAGGTAGATGCGATAGTCACGCTTCCTATAAATAAAGAAGCATGGAATAAAGCAGATATCACTTTTAAGGGTCATACAGATCTGTTAGCCGATTACTTCCAAAAAGAGGCAATCATGATGATAGGTTGTGACAAACTTTTTACTGCATTTTTCACACACCATATCCCCTTAAAAGAGGTTGCTTCAAAAGTTAAAAAAGAGTCTTTGAAAAACTTTCTTATTGATTTTTATCATGAAGTAAAAGAGGAAAAAATAGGAGTTTTAGGACTCAACCCTCATGCTGGAGATGGTGGGGTAATAGGAGATGAAGAGCGTGAAATTTCACAAGCTATCAAAGAGGCAAATGAGATATTGATGGAAGAGATTTTTGTAGGCCCTTTAGTCCCTGATACAGCTTTTACACCTCATACAAGAGAACATATAAACTACTTTGTCTGCATGTATCATGATCAAGGATTAATCGCTGTAAAATCACTTTTCTTTGATGAGGGGATAAATGTAAGTCTAAATCTTCCGATTATTAGAACTTCAGTTGACCATGGCACAGCCTATGATATAGCTTATCAAGGGAAAAACCCTACAACACTAAGCTATATCAATGCCGTCAAAGAAGCTGTAAGATTAGCACACAAGAGATCTAAATATATCATTTAGTCTCGTTGCTATCTTCTTTTTCTGTTTCTAACTCTTTTTTCTCTTCAGTTTCTTCAACTGTCTCTTCTTTTTTCTCAGCTTCTGGCGCTTCTGTTTCTTCCTCTTCAGCTGAAGCTTTGAGCTCATCTAACTCTTCTGTTAACTCATCAAGCTCTTCTTGAAGATCAAATGCTTTATCATCCATATCAGCTAAAGCTTCAACATTTGTACCATGTTTAAAGACTAACTCACCACCCTCTTTTCCTTGATGAAGCGTTGCAAAAACAAATCCTATCAATGCCAACATATACAGGACTTTCAAAGTTCCACTTTTTGTCACATTTAAAAACTTTAAAAACAGTAAAACTAACGACGCATAAGCTAGATAAGTACCTAAAAGTTTATGCTCTTTCAAAATCTCTCTAGCATCACCAGTCATAGCATCAAATGCTTCTGAACCGTCCACTTTTCCCGTAAAAAATGCTCCAAATAAAACAATCACTAAAAGTGTTAATAAAGATAAAGAGACAACAGAAACCGCTCTTTTTCTCATAAATAAGTTTACAAACTCTAAAAGCAGTATCACAACAGGAAGCACTATCGCAAAATGGACAAGTGGGGGATGAAGAAGAACTGGAAGTTCAAACGGTAAAGTTATAGGTATATCAATAGCAGGTAACATGTTAAATCCTTTGTATCATAATTTCTTATAATTATACAAAGGTTTTGATAAGAGACTTCTTGTAAGGTTTATAAAGCTTGAGATATTTATCAGAGTGCATTAATTTTTTGAAATCAAAATTGAGTAATAGCCGTAGTTATTGCAATGTTTTTATTTCAAAAAAGTGATGTACTATGGTAAATATATCTTCTTCAATGAGCCTTACAAGAAGTCTTACTTAGCGATAATCGTTAATGTTTATGCCTGACTTAATCACGCGAGCTGGAACACCAACAGCCACAGAGTTATCGGGAATATCTTTTACAACAACAGCATTTGCTCCAATAACGCAATCTTTTCCAATCGTCACAGGGCCAACGATCACAGCCCCTGCTGCTAACTCACAATTGTCCCCAATCACAGGCACTTCATACTTTTTAGAAGTTCCACCAATGGTAACATTTTGTCCGATAGAGACATTCTTACCGATAACAGCACGATCATGGATAACCACACCTATACCGCCATAACCCAAAACCGAACCTTTACCAAACTTTGCACCCATGCCAATATGAGGTCCAAACACAATCCTGATAAAAAACTTTATCAATGTCGGCAAAACTGGAATCTTTTTATTGTGCAAAAACAGACCAAAATTATAAATCATCAATACTAACTTACCCATAAAAATCCTTTATCTAACATATCGTCTTATTTAGAAACTTCTCCAATGAGTTCTTCAACAGACGCAATTTTACTCTTCAATCGACCCATATGCCCTTTTCGTATATCCATTTTTAACGAAGAGTAGACTCTATTGGAATGTGGTTCAAGTATCATATAGGCATCTTGAACCACCTCTAAAGCCTCTTTAACCGTGTAAGTTTCGATGATAGTTCCCATAGGAGTTAACTGATACTCATACTCACTCTCATCAATCATCTTTATAATTTTTGAAACATACTCAGCTACACTTTCGCCCTTATCTGTTGGAAACATCGAAAATTCAAGTAAAACCGACATATCCCTACTTCTTATTTTTTTTGCGTGATGCTTTTGCCATCTTCGCTCTTTTTTTTGCTTTTGCCTTAGCTTGTGTTAAGTTTTTAGGTTTTCGTGCATTGACCACTTGGTCAACTACTTCCTTGTTACTCTTGTGAAACTCACTCTTTAAAGCAGCCTTCTCTTGAGATCCATAATAAGCCATCTTTTTTCCATTTGCCATATCTACACTTGATGTATTTTCTCTACTCATTGTTTACCTTGTATTTTTGTGGGGATTGTATCATATTTTTTAGTATCAATCTAAAGAAAGGGGGGTCTTATGTCATGTTTATTTAAATACCAAGCAGTAGTTGAACCAGCAACAATCATAAAAATAATACCATAATAAATCACATCATAACTCATTTTATATCCTCCAATTCTATTTTTCTAAAATTTAAATCTGTTAAACTTAAAAAAACTCCAAGCGTAGCATAAAAACCCAGCACTATAAAAACTATAAATATCATATATTGATTAAGGGCACCTCTAAAAACCCCTGATACTCATAGAAGGCAAAGAAAGCTTAAGATTTAGATTTAAAATCTTGAA
>DQTU01000157.1 GCA_015662615.1 Campylobacterales bacterium
AAGAGAGAGATTGTTTATAAGATAGTGGAGTGAAAGCTATTAGAAGCTAAAAGTGATGAAAAAAACTATTGCAAAATTACAAGATAATGTCAAGAAAAGTTCGCAATTTGACTCCTCGGTGAATTATTTCAAGCAGCTCTTAGCTGCGCCTCATAGATTTCCATAACCTCTTGAAGTTTCTCTGGTCTGATATAACTTCTTTCCACCTCCCAATCCTCTGTATATTCCATTAGATAAGTAGTAATAAGCCTTAGATAGGACTCTTTGGAAGGAAATATAGAAACAACTTTAGAACGCCTTCTAATTTCTTTATTGATACGCTCAAGCACATTGGTTGAACTTATTCTACGTTTATCAATCTGTGTGAAGTGGTAGAACTGCAAAGAGTCTTCCAAACCGTTTTGCAATACCTGGGTTGCTTCTGGAAACTTTTTACTAAACTCCTCAATAATATTTTGCGCTACTCTTATCGCATCCTTTTTGCTCTCCTGTAGCCAAATTTGTTTGAGTTTCGCAGCAAACATCTCTTTTGCCTTTGGCGGAATATGGGCTATGATGTTACGCATAAAGTGAACTTTGCAGCGTTGCCATGAAGCACCTATAAAAGTTTCCTTGAAGGCTCTTTGGATACCGTAATGGGCATCGCTGATCAATAGTGCAATCTTCTCTACACCACGCTCTTTGAGTCTGTCGAAAAAGGCTTTCCACGTTTCGGTGGTTTCAGCGCTGAACGGCTCGATAGCAAGTACTTCACGCTTACCTTCCATTGTTACACCATATGCTATCATTATTGCTGAAGAAACAACACGCCCTTCATAATTTCTCACTTTCTCATATAAAGCATCGACCCATACGAAAGGATACTCTTTTTCAAGCGGACGGTTTCGAAACTCCTCTACCTGTTTATCCAAGCCTTTGTTGATCTGGGATACCTGGGATGCGGAGATATTATCGATACCAAGCTCTTTGGCTAGACGTTCTATTTTTCGTGTTGATACACCATTAACGTATGCCTCTTTTATCATTGAAATAAGAGCTTGCTCGCTTCTACGTTTTTCGGTGATGAAAAATGGAATATAGCCTCCTTTACGTATCTTTGGTATCATTAGATAAATAGTCCCAAGTCTTGTATCGAACCTACGTGGCCGATAGCCACTGAAATAGCTCTTACGTTCTCTACTGTGCTCGCCTTTCTTTGCTCCAACTTTCTGTTCTGCCTCTATCTTCATCAACTGCTCCATTATCCATTTCATCATCGAAAGAAGAGGATCCTCATCTGCTATGAAACCTGTTAGAATCTTTTTAAAAATTTCGCTATCATTTCTCATGGATAGACTTCTCCTTTTTTGTTTTATCTCACCGAGAAGTCTATCTCAAAATTGCGAACTTAAGTGTACACTATCAGAAGAGTTCATTATAGGAGCAGATGAGTGTACAGTAAGCAAAACAGGTTACTTGACACATAATATAGGGTACTTTTATTCAGGATTGCAAAATAGAGCAATAAAGGGGATACAGTTTTTAGTTTTTTCGATAATCAATCCAAAAGAGAGAAGATCGTATCCACTTTTTGTAAAACAGTTAAAACAACAGAAAGCAAAAGATGAGACTAAATCTAAAAAGAGAAAAAACAAGAAAAGAGGAAGACCTAAAGGGAGTAAAAATAGGTCAAAAGAAGATATAAAACTAACAGGAATTTTTAGGGTAATCAATTGGTACTTAAAGAGAATTGCAAAAGAGGTTAAACTTCCTAAAAATAGGTATTTTGTCTATGATGGGATGATGGGGTGTAATGCAGGAGTAGTCTCTGTAACAAAAGCTGGATTTCATCTAATTTCTAAACTAAAATCAAATTCAACTTTATACTTTAAGTTTGAAGGTGAACAAAAAAGCAGAGGTAGAAAAAGAAAGTATGGAGAAGTTATAGACTTTTGTAATAT
>DQTU01000019.1 GCA_015662615.1 Campylobacterales bacterium
AAGATATAGTTTATCCCATCTCTCTCATAATCAAGTCGAACACTTTGTGCTTTTATCGTGATTCCACGCTCTTTTTCGATATCCATGGTATCCATCATCTGAGAACCCATCTCTCTTTGGCTGATTGCTCTACACTCTTGGATAAGACGATCAGCTAGTGTACTTTTTCCATGGTCGATATGAGCGACGATTGAGAAATTTCTAATATTTTCCATCATTAATCAAATAATCCGTTTACACTTTCGTTATGGTAAATTCTACGGATAACTTCACTAAAGAGATGTGCGACTGATAAAACTGTAATCTTATCACTCTCTTGACTTAATGGAATTGTATCAGTTACAACCAACTCATCAAGTCCACCTTTTTCAATTCTTTCATGCGCAGGACCACTTAAAACTGGATGTGTACAAAATGCCATAGCAGAGTTTGCCCCTTTGGCTTTTAGGGCTTCAGCCGCTTTTACCATGGTTCCTGCGGTATCTATCATATCATCAATCAAGATGACATCTTTCCCCTCAACATCTCCAATGATATTCATCACTTCACTCTCATTTGCTGCTTCCCGTCTTTTGTCAACGATAACTAAATCATAACCCATAGTTTTTGCAAAGCTTCTTGCTCTGGCAACGCCACCAATGTCTGGACTTGCGACTATCGGGTTTTTAAGGTTTTTTCGTGCTAAATAATCACGAAAAACGATAGAGCCATAAAGATTATCAACAGGAATATCAAAAAATCCTTGAATTTGACCAGCATGTAAATCAACTGTTACTACTCTGTCAATTCCCGCAGTTTCAAAAAGATTTGCTACAAGTTTTGCAGTTATCGGTACACGAGGAGCCGCTTTTCTATCTTGTCTTGCATATCCAAAGTAAGGAACAATAGCCGTGATAGAATTTGCTGAACTTCTCTTAAGTGCATCAGTCATGATAAGAAGCTCCATCAAGTTCGCATTGGCAGGTGCACATGTGGATTGGATGATAAAAACATCTCTTCCCCTAACGCTTTCGGTAATTCTAATACCTATCTCACCATCACTAAATCGTGTAACCGTAGCCTCAGAAAGTGGAATGGAAAGATATTTTGCAACGGATTTTGAAAATTCTAGATTTGCAGTTCCAGAAAAGACTTTGTAGCCCCTCATGTATAACCCCTGTAGTTTTTCGTGGATTTTACCCAAAAGTCTCTTTGATGCTTATTTCGCTACAATTTTTCTATGAAAAAATTACTTATAACTTGTGTACTATGTTTCGTTTTTACCACTTCTACCTATGCTCAAAAAAAACAGGAAGATTTCTCTTTAGTGATTAGTGGAGGAATTAGCTTGGGTGCTTATGAAGCGGGTTACAATTGGGCACTTTTAAAGTACATGACCCATCTAAAACATAACTCCAAAGATATAGATATCAATTTGTTATCCATTGCAGGAGCCTCAGCTGGGGCTATTAACACGCTTATGTCCTCTATGGCATGGTGTCGTTCTCGTAAAGCATTGGATGTCAATAACACAATAGAAGATAACCTTTTTTACTCCATGTGGACGGAGGTCGATTTTGAAGATCTTTTTATCCATAGAGAGGGTGTTCAAGATGCCAACAATACAACTTCACTTTTTTCTCGTATAAAGATAGAAAAACAAGCAAGTAAAATTATATCACAAATGCACCGACCACTTTATGATAAAGAGTGTAGTGTTCCATTTGGGTTTGCAGTGACGCGTGTACAGCCCAAACAGGTGGATATCAATGGTATAAAGATCAATAATAAACTGTTTCAAATCCCGATAACGCTGAAAGTTGGAGATGATGGTAGGGCTTATGTTATAGACAATAACAATATCAAAAGAGATAACATCATACACCTCTCAAAAGATGGAAAGATTAGCGATGATGCTATGAAAAAAGCGATGTTCGCTTCGTCAGCTTTTCCTATCGCTTTTGAGCAAGTTACGCTTGATTATATTTACAAAGGCGAGCCGGAGAGGGCAAAATTTTTAGATGGTGGAGTGTTTGACAATATTCCATTAGATCTGGCTATTCGGTTGGCTGATGATAAGAGTAGTGATTATATCTTTATGGATCCAGCAAATATGCGTCGTACATTTATAAAAATTAGCCGAGATAATGCCACTGAGCCAGAAGTTAGTCCCATAAATAGTGCAATCGAATTGCTTATGGATATATTTAGTGTTTCTGAGTCAAGTGTCTTATACAATACCTTGGCGGAACATTTTGAGGATAGCGATAAAGAGATACACCTCTCCGATAGGTATTTCCCTTTGACTGGTAAGTTATTAGAACATTTTGGTGCTTTTTTAGATAGAGGATTTAGAGATTATGACTATTTTGTAGGGGTTTATGGTGCGATTGTAAATAGTGCGAATTATGCATGTAAAGGAAAATCAAAAGAGTGTTTTAGGGGTGCGAAACGATACATCTATGATATTTTAGTCAAAGATTCCAAACGGGGTAGGGGCTTTTTAAATTATCTCTCTCGTGAAGAGTTTGGCTATGCTTTTGAAGAGGGTGATTTTGAGGTAGATGAAGACCTCTTAAAGATTTACCAATCTATCAAAAGTATCACGATAAATGATATGCAGGATTTTCATACCTTTATCACTAACCTAAATAAAAATGGTTATGTTGCTAAAAACAAATATCTTAAACATGCCCTTGCCTATCCTCATGAGTGGTATCGAGAGTCTTTAGCTTTTATCGTGCAAAGAATTGTAGCGTTAGAGCGAAAAAACTCAACGAACTTAACCAAGGCAATTTCTGCCGTTGCAGCCTATACGGCAGGGTCATTTTATCGTCATAAAAGTGGATATACCTATAACCCAGTTTCAGCACCACTCGATCAAGACAAGCTTTGGGTAAAAATGTTGCCATATGAGGTTGCCATGACAAAAAATATGATTTCGATTGGGTATGAGAACTATTACTATTTTAAGCATGATAGTTTTTTTATTCCAAAAGCGATTGAGTTAAAACCATCACTCTCATTTGAGTTGTATGATAAAAAAGATCAGGTAAATTTTGCTAGATTAGACTTGAACTTGAACTTTGAAATCAAGCAGGATTTTATCTCTGTAGGTTTTGGACCGTCACTTTATAAAGATTTTGAGAGAACATTAGATACAGAGATAGACACGGGGTTTAATGCTTATTTAGATGTTTTAAATATGGTGCGGATTACTGCTGCAAGAAGAGATGATTATCAGGGGCAGGATTGGTATATCTATGTAGGGGTTAATGATATTCCTTCGTTTATCTATTGGATGTTTGTGGAGTAGGGTGTTAATTTATCCTAACTCTTTGATAGCCTCTTTTTTCATTTTGTAACTCTTTTTGAAATGAAGTTTTTTAGTAGATGATTTCTAGCATATTTGTAAAACTTTTTTTCTATCATTTTTAAATCTTTGTTATCTCTTTTGAGTCTGTTAAAATCATCCAAAAAGGTCTCAAATTTACAATTTTTTAACGCTTCATTGTCAGAAAATAGAAATTGATGAAAATTATCAAAAGTCTCTTTTTTATGAACAATTCTGTATGTTTGGTTTTTAAAGTTTTTCAATATATATTTTTTAATCTTTGGATGTAATACCTCTTGCTCAAATATCATTTTAAATTTTTGAAACTCTTTGAGCTCTTTTTCTTTTCCATAAGCATTGACTTTGGTTTTAAGTCTTGAAGTGTTTCGTTTGTGATTATTTTTAATAAACTTAAATTTCATAGTATGTGGATAGAGCCCGTTTTCAAACTTATTTAATTTAGCTGAAACTTTGTCAAAAATGTAGCCATTTAACGAAAAAATTTCTCCATATATAAGTTTTTTGTTCTCTATCAGTCTGCGCCAATCACCAAACAGATAGAGTTTATACTCTTTGTCCAGATGTGTTTGACCATGCTTTTTTTGATAGATGTAGTTTTTTTATCCCACTGTTTTAGGTTTTTATATTTTTCTAGTGGTATTTGTCTGTAAGCATACTCATTTAGTGTAAATTCATCTTTTCCTAAACCCACTTTTTTTGATTTTTAAGTTGAATTCTATATCTTTCATAGTCGCTTAACAAATCCCATAATTCATCTTTTTGTTTATCATTTAGCTTAGGGTAAAAGGAGATTCTATTGGCTAAAAGTTTTTCTATATTTGGGGCTATTTTTTTAATTTTCATTTATATGCTCTTTTTATGATGCCACTTTAGCTTTATCTTCGACTAATTGACCTGTTATATATTTATGTAAAACACTCTTTATAAAGGTTTGATATTTTATACACTTTGAAGCTCTTTTCTCAAGAGTGCATTAATCAAAGTCTGATAAGGAACTTTCTCTTCACTAGCCCTTTTTTTGAAATACAAAATAATATCATTATCAAGTCTTAAGGTGGTTGGTATTTTTTTAGGTTTATAAAATCTACCTCTTACCCCATCACTAAAATCATAATCATCTTTTAATTCAAAATCATCATGCTTTTCTCTATCTTTAATATTGCTCACTGGGTACTCCTTGAGGGTATAAAATTTCCTTTCTTTTGGATTTGCCTTTCTGGCACTAATGATTCGGATAATTTCTTCTCCATTCTCATCAAAAACTAGATTTGCGACAACCAATATTTTTTGCTTGTTTGTCAAACCTAAAGTAATCCATCTCTCTTCAAAATAACCAAATCTAAAATCTAACCTTGAAATATGTAATGGGTCATCAAAAACTTCTTTTGCTTCTTCAAAATCAAGTTGATGATTTTGAATATTTAATCTGTTTTTATCTTCACTCCATTCAAATTTCAATTAGCTATCCTTAGTTTAGTTATATATCGGTATTTTAACATAAAGTATTTACATTGTCAATATGTATGTTTTATTTCTCTGAGATTTTTGTGCAACTTTTTTTAAAAAAGTTGTGGGAGCGATAGTCAAAGTCACGAATTTTTGGTGGTATTTAATCGTCAAAATTGACCCTTGTTTTTTTCTTCAATGACTTTGAAGTCTATGGATATAACGGTCAAATTGAGAAATATGCCGTTTTTTTCAGTTTAGCTTGTGAAACTATTCCGATATACTTTCCCAAATAAAGCTCTAAAAGCCGACTGGGTAGGCATATTCCTCTCCAAAGTTTTGTTATATGTGAACTTATTTTAGCACTAGAGTTAAGAGTTGCACTCAGACCCCATGACCCTTTCTATAATATTCTTGATATAGTTTTAAAATATCTTTTTTTGATATATTTTGAAGTAATTTATCTTTAATTAAATATGACATTACTAACATACCTTGACTAAAGTTTCCAACACTTGGTGTAAATAGTGGTGGTGTATTCAGTCCTAAAATATATTTTATTTCAGGTAAATGTTTATGGTCTAAGTTTAGAGCATAAGGTCTTTGGCTTAGAAATTTATCTTTATTTTCTTCTGCTTCATAAATATCTATTAATGCT
>DQTU01000275.1 GCA_015662615.1 Campylobacterales bacterium
AGACTTGCTCAATATAGTGCAAGTAATTGTGTTATGGATGTTTGCGGAGGATTTAAGGTTTACCTGTAGGTGAATTGAAATTCTATGTGAATGTCGATAATACAGTAGGATTAGAAAGTAAAAATGGAAATTATCTACTTTGGTGGGAAAGTAACAACAAGGACAACAAATGAAAGTGAATTTAACAGACAACAAAGAACTATATAATTTTTGTGAACCTTATATCATAGCCGAGCTAGGTGCTAATCACAACGGAGATATGGAGTTAGCAAAAAAACTAATTTTAGAAGCAAAAAAAGCTGGTGCACACTGTGTAAAGTTTCAAAGTTGGAGTAAGGATAGTATATTTTCAAAAGTAAAGTATGAAGAGAACTGCTTTATTGGAGATGACTATAGACAAAGAGATGATTATACACTTGAAAAAATTGTTGAAGAGTTTTCTATAAGTGAAACTGAACTCATAGAGATGAAAAAGATTTGTGATGAAATAAAAATAGACTTTGCATCTACTCCATTTTCTAAAAAAGAGGCTGATTTTTTAGTAGATACTCTAAATGCTCCTTTTATAAAAGTAGCCTCTATGAATCTGACTAACTATCCATTTTTAGACTATCTTGCACACAAAAATAAAACGTTGGTGATTTCAACAGGACTGAGTGAGCTTTATGAAATAGACAAAGCCGTAAAAACGATAGAGGCAACAGGGAACAAAAACATCATCATACTTCACTGCGTTGCAATCTACCCTCCAAAAGATGAAGAGGTAAATCTAAACAATATTGAGTCACTTCAAAAACTATATCCAAATTACCCTATAGGTTTTTCTGATCACACTTTAGGAATAGCAATCTCACTTGCAAGTGTCTCTTCAGCATTCGTCTTGTTTTGATTTATATGATTAGTTGTTTGCGTGTTAAAACTATTTCCTATATTCATGACAAACTCCTTAATCTAATCTTTATTTTATTGTACTCCTTGCAGGTAAACATGTCAAATGGAATTAAAATTGCTTTAGTTAAAATAAAAAGGCTCAACTATGTTTAATGGTGCAAATATACTTATCACAGGTGGCACGGGTAGCTTTGGCAAAAAATATACAGAAATCTTACTAAAAAAGTATAAACCAAACAAAATTATCATTTTTTCAAGAGATGAGCTAAAACAGTACGAAATGGCACAAAAATTTAATGATAAATGCATGAGATACATGATAGGTGACGTAAGAGATTTAGATCGTCTTAAAAAGGCTATGTATGGAGTTCACTATGTTATCCATGCCGCAGCATTAAAGCATGTTCCTATAGCAGAATACAACCCTATGGAGTGCATAAAGACAAACATCAATGGAGCAGGCAATGTTATAGATGCCGCTTTAGAGTGTGGAGTTCAAAAAGTCATAGCACTCTCAACGGACAAAGCAGCAAACCCCATCAACCTTTATGGTGCAACCAAACTAGCAAGTGACAAGCTTTTTGTAGCAGCAAACAATATTAGAGGTGGTAGACGTACAGAGTTTTCTGTTGTAAGATATGGTAACGTTGTAGGTAGTCGTGGCTCTGTTGTTCCTCTATTTCAAAGACTTATAAGCGAAGGAGTTAGTGAACTTCCCGTTACAGAAGAGCATATGACTCGTTTTTGGATAACGCTAGAGCAGGGTGTTGATTTTGTTCTAAAAAACTTTGAACGCATGCAAGGTGGAGAGATATTTATACCAAAAATATCTTCTATGACAATGCTTAATTTGGCAAAAACTTTAGCTCCAAATCTTGGAATAAAAATCATTGGCATAAGACCTGGAGAAAAACTCCATGAAGTAATGATTCCTAAAGATGATTCATATCTTACTTTAGAGTTTGATGATCACTATGTCATACAACCTAGCATTACTTTTACACAAACAAATAACTTTACATGTAATGGGCTTAAAGAGAAAGGAAAAGCTGTAAAAACAGGCTTTGAGTATAGTTCTGAGACTAACACGCAATGGCTTGATGCAAGAGGTTTG
>DQTU01000018.1 GCA_015662615.1 Campylobacterales bacterium
AAGTTCATAAAGGTTCTTATATTTCAACTCAGTCACAGAATCGGGATAATTTTCTAGAAAAAGAGACTTAATCTCCAAAATCTCTTTTTTTGTTGCTTTTTTAATCTTTGGCATCAAAGCTTCTTTTTGATAAAATTATATACTGTTTGGGTTAATCATTGATTTAATTTGTACAGTTATACTACCGCTTCACATAATAACTAAGGAAATGAAAAATGAAAATTGTAAAAAATACACTATTAGTATTGGCATTGGGTGCTAGTACTATCAACGCTGCTGACCTTCTAGCTACAGTAAATGGAACTAAAGTTACAACAGAAGATGCTGATCGTTTCGTAAGAGCTGCTAACCCTCAGCAGTCGTTTGAGACTGCAAGTGATAAGGACAAAGCAATCATCGTTGAGAGACTTGTAGAGAGAGTACTTTTTATAGAGGCTGCCAAAAAAGCAGGAGTAGAAAATAACCCTGATTATATCAAGACACTCGATCGTGCAAAAAATGAACTACTCATAAACCAATGGATGAAAAATCAATATGATTCAACCGTGATTAGTGCTAGTGAATCAAAAGAGTACTATGAGAAAAATCTAAAGCAGTTTTCTAAATCAGAGCAAGTCCGAGCAAGACATATATTACTAAAAGACGATGAAGCTGGTGCAAAAGAGATAATATCTCAGCTTTCAGCACTTAGTGGAGATAAACTAAAAGAGAAGTTTATAGAATTAGCAAAAAGTAAATCAGAGGGACCTACTGGGCCAAAAGGTGGAGATCTTGGATTTTTTGGTAAAGGGCAGATGGTAGCACCATTTGACAAGGTAGTGTTTGCACTAACTAAAGGCAAAGTAACGACAGAACCAGTGAAAACTCAGTTTGGTTATCATGTCATATATCTAGAAGACAAAAAATCAGCAAGTACAACTCCATACGAAGATGTAAAAGCACAAATAGTTGAAAACCTAAAGCAAATGCAGTTTAGAGAGATGTTGACAAAGAGTGCAAAAGAGATGAAAAGCAAAGCAGAGATAGTTATAGAAAAGGTTAAAAAATAACCAACGATTATAGGTTTTTCAGTTATAATTTTATTAACCAATGTATGAAGGAATATGTATGAAGAAAATAGTAATGTTGTTAGCATTTTTAATGACAGCTAGTGTATCAGCAAAAGTTATCGCTACAGTAGATGGATATCCAATCCATGAAAAAGAAGCAAATGCATTTTTGAAGGTAGCTACAAAAGGCAAGGTAACTTACAAAAGACTAAAAAAGAAAGACAAGAGAGATTTGGTCGAAAGGCTAGCAGTTGATAAGCTAGTACTGCAAACCGCATTGCGTGAGATTAGCAAAAGTGAGAGAAATCAAATCATAGCAGGCTACTGGTTGCGTCAAAAATCTGCAAAAATGAAAGTCACAGACAAAGAAGTGAAAGATGCCTACAAAGAAAATAAAAAATTCTTCAAAGATAAAAAGAATAAAACAATACCTTTTGAAAAAGTAAAAGAGATGATAAAGACTTCAA
>DQTU01000322.1 GCA_015662615.1 Campylobacterales bacterium
AGAAGAGATAAGAGCAAATAGTGACATGAGTGTAGTCTTTACAGAACAAGGTTTTGACAAAGCAGCATTTATTAGCAAGGCAACAGAAAGGTTTCAAAAACGAATCACGGCAAGAGCAGACTTTATGGAAAAAATATATGCGATCTTGGATGAAAATCAAAGAGCAGAGCTTATAAATAAGATGCAAGAGATGAGAGACAAAAGAGGTAAATGATATAATTAGGGGTATTTTGCCCCTAAAACATCTAAAGGAAACTAGATGATAGAGATACTTATGATTGAAGATGAACTTGAAATTACTGAACTATTATCACGGTTTTTGGCACAATATAACATGAATGTTCATGGGGTGCAGACACCAACTAGTGCTTTAAATGCCCTAAAAATGGATCACTATGATTTAATTATCCTAGATCTCTCTTTACCTGAAATAGATGGTTTAGAGTTATGTAAAATTATTCGAAAAAGTTACGATACCCCTATCATTATTTCTACTGCAAGGGGCGATTTGAGTGACAAAGTAAAGGGATTGGAGTTTGGAGCTGATGACTACTTGCCAAAACCTTATGAACCAAGAGAGTTGGTTGCAAGGATACAAACAGTACTTAGACGTTATAAAACAGTAGAATCCATTCATAGAGATGGAGACTTTAGTATCGATGAAGATAAAATGCAGATTGCAAAAGAAGATAGGGTGTGAGAACTTACTTTGGCAGAGTATGAGATGCTTCGTCTTTTTATCCAAAATAGTGGTAGTGTTATTTCTCGTGATTTTATTGCCAACAATGTTGATGCTATTGGCTGGGAAAGTAGTGAAGAAGTATTGATGTGATTGTAAGTCGCATCAGACACAAAATTGGTAGTGAACAGATTAAAACCATCCGCGGGGTGGGGTATAAATTTATAGGATAAATTATTAGAGGTGCCCTAAAATGAATAGACATTCAATCTTTTTAAAACTTAACCTTCTTTTTGTAGTTGCAATCGTCTCTATTTCTATTGTCTTTTTCATCTTTACCTTTATTGGTAAAAAGCATAAAATAGGACTTTATCTCAACGATGCTCGACATGTCATGCGTATTATAAAATCCAATCCTCCTAATTTAGCCTTGATTTTAAAGGAGGAGGGTTTTGAAATGATTAAAAATAAAGAGAAAATTTTAAATAATGCAAGCTCTATTGTTTATCCCAAAAGCATGCCTCCATTTATCCAAAAGCGACTTTTAGCAAAAAAAATTGAGATTTTAAGATATGATTCGGATATCTATTTTCATATTAATCTTCCAAAGCATCATTATCTTATTAAAAATGGATCTTATCCGAACATGTTTCGCTTGCTGTTATTTGTTTACCTTACAATAATTAGTTTAATGGTTATAATCTACATAGAGCTTAAACGTTCATTGTCTCCTATTAGAGAGCTGGAATTTAAGATTAAAAGTTTTGGAGACGGTGCATGTAATATTGATACCAGAAGTGATAAAAAAGATGAAATTGCAGCGGTGGGAAATCAATTTTATAACGCTGTGCAAAAGATCAATGCACTTCAAAACACACGGACACTATTTTTAAGAAACATGATGCATGAGTTAAAAACACCTATTACCAAAGGAAAACTCTCTCTTTCTCTTATGGAAGAAAATTCTGAATCAGCGATGTTAGAGAAAGTATTTCATAAACTCGATACGCTTATCAACGAGATGGCAGATATCGAACGAATTAGTACACAAAATATAGAGATTGAGAAAAAAACGCATCGTCTTATCGATATCGTAGATCATGCAGAAGATCTTTTATATCTTGAAGAGCATCAACTTGCACATAATATAACAGATCAGAGTTTGGCATGTGACTTTAAACTCTTTGGGATAGCCGTTAAAAACCTTATTGAGAATGGTATAAAATATGGCAGGGATAAAAAGGTAGAAATTAAAGTTGATATACAATCGATACAGTTTATAAACAGTAGTGAACCACTAAAACATGAGTTTACAGCGTATTTGGAGCCGTTTTGCAAAGGTGAATTGACGCTGGAGAACCAAAAAGGATTTGGATTGGGGCTTTATATCGTTTCTGAAATCATGAAAATTCATGATTTCAGTTTAGAGTATAGACATGAAGATGGAAAAAATATTTTTATTATAACACCATCTTGACATGCTCATGAGACTTAAATTGATGAAATATCTCATGTCTATCATCATCATTGTGCGCTAAAAGTGAAACATTATGACTTTTGTATTTTTCACCTTTACTGTTATTTGATTTTCTAACCGTATGTTCACGCTCGCCCAAAACAGAAGCAGTTACCGCACTTATCTCAACATGTGACTCAATGATCACTTTATAGTTCCATTGACATGGATAGGTTAATTCTAGTTTTTTATCCTCTAGCGAAATCACCGCTTTTCCCTCCACTTTTGGATTCTAATTGTATATCTGAGATAACCATCGACTTGTCAATTGCTTTTGCCATGTCGTAAATCGTCAAAAGCCCGACACTTACTCCAGTCAAAGCTTCCATCTCAACACCTGTTTTTCCAGTAAGTTTTGCTAAAACTTCAAGTTTAAATCCTGGGAGTTCAGGGAGTTCGGCTACATCAACTTTTACAGAGGTTAACATGAGTGGATGACACATAGGTATAAGTGTGGATGTCTGTTTTGCACCTTGAATTGCTGCTATGACTGCTGTTTGAAGAACGGGACCTTTTTTGGTTTGGTTGCTCACAATCATATCATAAGCTTTTTGACTCATGGTGATCGTACCACTTGCAATCGCAACCCTAGTTGTCTCACTTTTGTCTGATACATCTACCATTTTGGGTCTATCATTTTCATCTAAATGTGTTAGTTCCACTATTTACCTTCTGTTTTCTTTTATTATATATTATACCAAATTAAAAAGAGTGTTAATACTCTTTTTAATTTGGTATACACGATTAATACACATTTAATCGCTATTATTCTACACTTATAGATTAAATTATTTAAACGAATAAAGGAACTTTACGATGAAAAAATTAGGCTTTCTAGCGCTTATTACCGCGCTTATTTTTATATCTACAATTCATGCTAAATCTGAAGCTGATGCAGCAAATAATATAGCTCTTACTACAAACAAGGGAAAAGTTATCGATATCAATATCACTCAAGAGGGCTTTATCTTTAAACAGTATCCAAACAAAACTGTTCTTTTAAACTTTTTTGGTCCAATGTGCCCTCCATGTATCATCGAAATGCCTCACCTTATAGAGCTTCAAAAAGAG
>DQTU01000313.1 GCA_015662615.1 Campylobacterales bacterium
ATCTTGCAGATGCTATTGTTGAGATTACAGAAACTGGTTCATCACTTCGAGCAAATAATCTTAAGATAATTGATACGGTTTTGGTAACGACAACAAGATTTATAGCCAACAAAAAAGCGTATGAAGACCCTGAGAAAAGAGCAAAAATTGATAGAGTTGTTATGATGCTAAAATCTGTGATAGATGCAGTTCCAAAAGTGTGTATTATGCTCAATGCTCCAGAAAATGAATTAGAAGCAATACTGAAAATAATTCCAAATGAAAACCCGACAATTTCACATCTTGCAAAAGGAAATTGGATAGATATTATGGCTGTTGTGGATAAATCTGTGCTTAGAGATTTGATACCACAACTAAAAGAACATGGTGCAAAATCAATAGTTGAAATGCCGGTGAGTAAAATTATAGAATAATGAACGAAACAATTGCATATCAAGGTGTTAAAGGTGCTTACTCTGAACAAGCATGTAAAAATGCCTATCCTCATATGAAACCACAAGCTTGTGATACTTTTCAAGAAGCCATGTGGTTAGTAGAGCAGGGGGATGCAGATATAGCGATGATTCCATTAGAAAATTCCACGGCGGGAAGAGTTGAAGAGATTTACAGGCTCATTCCAAAAATGGCACTTCATGTGATAGGGGAGCATTTTGAGCCAGTGGTACATTGTCTTTTGGCGATACATGGTACAAATATTGAAGATTTAAAACATGTGGCATCACATCCTCAAGCGTTGGCTCAATGCCATAACAATATTATAGAACTAGGACTCAAAGCTGATGTAAAACTTGATACTGCTGGAGCTGCAAAAGAGCTTAGTGCATCGGGAGATAAAGAGCACTCAGCAATAGCTTCAAAATTAGCAGCCAAGATCTATGATCTTGAAATTTTAAAAGAGCATTTTGAAGATATAAAAGGAAACACTACCCGATTTTTTGTCCTCTCTCAAAAAAAATATGTTCCTTCTTTTAACCTTGATAAATCGTATATTACATCACTTATATTTCAAGTGAGAGATATCCCTTCTTCACTTTATAAAGCACTTGGAGGTTTTGCAACCAATGGTGTAAATCTATTAAAATTAGAGAGTTATATGGGCACAAGTACATTGGAAGGAAGTCAGTTTCATATCGATATCGATGGGCATATTGAATCAAGAGCTTTAAGACTTGCACTTGAAGAGTTAGCTTTTTTTGCTGAAGATGTGAGAGTACTTGGAACCTATGAAAAACATAGATTCCGAAAGATTGCTAATTAACCAATCTTTGCAGTTACTTCTGCATTGGTGTTCACAACTTCGCCACTTCCATGAATAACTTGTGGTATGCATGCTGTACAGATGTGTACTTCTTCGCCTTGACAAATTGCTTTTAGATAAACCGTTTTAGTTTGCTCATTTGACTCAATCAAGCAGACATTACAGTATTGTTTGTTCTCTATTTCCATTCTTAATTCCTTCTTTTTTTGATAAAGTCACAATTTTATCACAACTGCAAATTTAATTTATTGATTCAGCTCAAGTTTTGGTATAATGTTTTGAAAAATTATACGAGGA
>DQTU01000278.1 GCA_015662615.1 Campylobacterales bacterium
ATCGTGCAGTTCCTGAAGCATTATGTTATATGCATCCAAACAATGCTAAAAAACTTGGTCTTAAACAAGGTGAGCTAGCATGGGTTGAGAGTAGAAGAGGTAAAGTTAAAGCTAGAGTAGAGACAAGAGGAAGAAATAGAACTCCTGAAGGTCTTGTATATGTACCATGGTTTGATGAAAAAGTTTTTATTAACAAAGTTTGTCTAGATGCAACATGTCCAATGTCCAAACAGACAGATTATAAAAAGTGTGCTGTAAAAGTATACAAAGCGTAGAAATTTTAGGTAAAGGATTGTTTTGAGCAATCAAGAGTCAAAAAAGAAAAAGAAGTCTAAAGTAGTCATCAGCGAACGAAGAAGATTCATGTCGTTGATGGCTCAAAGTGTTGGTATAACTGCACTTGGCGGTCTTGTGTGGACAGGGTATGTAGAAGAAGCGAAAGCTGCTCCACTAATTCTTCGTCCTCCAGGAGCTGTGCCTGAAGATGATTTTTTAAAAATGTGTATTAAATGCGGACAGTGTGCCGAAGCATGTAAAAATCGGGATTCAAATCCTGACCAGACGAAGCAAAAGTCAACATTGATTATGGCTCGTCCAGGTGATCATATGCCTATAGGTACACCGTTTTTTATACCAACACAAGTTCCGTGTTATATGTGTGCGGATATACCATGTGTGCCTGTTTGTCCAACAGGAGCATTAGATGAAGGGTTGGTTAGCATAATACCAGAGGGCAAAAAAGAGAGTGAACTAGATATTAATCAAGCAGAGATGGGACTTGCCGTCATTGACGAAGAGTCTTGTGTTGCATTTTGGGGTATCCAGTGTGATGCATGCTATAGAGCTTGTCCACTTTTAGGTGAAGCGATATTTTTAGAACATCGTCGAAACCCTAGGACGGGCAAACATGCTTATCTTATACCTGTAGTTGATACTGATAAATGTACAGGTTGTGGTTTGTGTGAATATGCATGTATTACAGAAAAACCAGCAATTTATGTGTTACCAAATGAGGTAGCACAAGGTAAAGTGGGTGGTCACTATATCAAAGGATGGGATGCAGGAGACGAGAGCAGATTGGAAGATATTTCAACTGATACGACAACTAGAACAGATAGAAGCAGTAAAAAACCTGCGGACTACCTAAATGAAGGAATCTCTTATGAGTAAGTATAGGTTCCTGATTGGGAGACGGTTAACGCAGATTTTGATGCTGGTTTTATATTTTGGTGCTAATGCGCATGGTTGGAAGATGCTGACAGGAACGCTTAGCTCTTCTACATTCATGGGATTTTTGCCATTGGCTGACCCTTTTGCTGTGTTGCAAATGTTTGCAGCAGGTGCAATTCTAGGAGCTGATGTTATTATAGGAGCGTTAATCATAGCGCTTTTTTATGGTATCGTTGGAGGAAGAGCATTTTGTTCATGGGTCTGTCCTATAAATATGGTAACAGACCTTGCAAATTGGTTAAGAAGAGTGCTGTATCTTGATAAGATAGAGAGAAAAATATGGGTAAGTAGAAACACTAGATATTGGGTATTGGGATTGGCATTTATTGTCTCCATTATCACTGGTGTGGCTGCTTTTGAGTTTATCTCACCTATCACCATTTTCAATCGTGCAATTGTGTTTGGAATGGGTATGAGTATGGCGATAGTTATTGTTATATTCTTTTTCGATCTATTTGTATTAAAAAATGGCTGGTGTGGACATGTTTGTCCTCTTGGAGGATTTCATAGTTTGGTTGGAAAGTATGCACCATTGAGTGTATTGCACAATGCACCAAACTGTACGCTTTGCATGAAGTGTAAAGATGTCTGTCCTGAAAGTCAGGTATTGCATATGATAGGTAAAAAAAGTATCAAAGTGATGGATGCTGAGTGTACTAATTGCGGAAGATGTATCGAAGTTTGTGATGACGATGCATTGGGATTTAGTATAATTAATATAAAAAATAAATCGCACTAGTGCGTTATAAAAATAGTAAAAAAGGAGAGCAACGATGGTATTAAAGAAAACATGGGTTGGCTTAATCTCTTTAGCAGCAATTATTGCTGTAGGTTGTGCCTCAGGAGCAGGTACAATATCTGAAGAGTCATTAGGTTTAAGAAAAACTAATCTTTATACAGAAAAATCAGAAACTATTGGTGAGGCTACTCATTATGGAAAAGCTGCTGCTGGTAGTTCTAAAGTGTTTGAGAGAGCATTTGAGAATGCACCTCCAATGATCCCTCATGATTTAGAGGGTATGCTTCCAATTAAAATTGGAAGCAATGCTTGTACAGGTTGTCATATGCCTGAAGTTGCACCTAGTATGAAAGCTACTGCAATTCCTGCATCACATTTTGCATCATTTAGACCGACAACGGCTATGGGCGCAGATGGTAGAATTACAAAAGAAGGTAAAGTTCTTAATAACACGAGTGACTTTAAAACAGTTGTGCATAAGCTTGATAAGCTAAGTGGAGCAAGAT
The DNA here is from genome assembly GCA_015662615.1 of Campylobacterales bacterium. Classification (GTDB taxonomy): domain Bacteria; phylum Campylobacterota; class Campylobacteria; order Campylobacterales; family QNZT01; genus SZUA-1433. The sequence continues at coordinate 2,476 of DQTU01000278.1, forward strand.
TTAATTGTACATTATGTCATGCACCACAATCCACGCAAGCACCGCTTGTAGGAAATACTTTTAAAGCTGATTTTAGTGCAAATGGAGCTAAAAGCTCTAATCTTATTGATACTATAAATGAGGGTGTCCAGTAATATGGATTTAAAACGGAAGGGTTAACGCCTTTTCGTTTTATACTATTAAAATCTTTTATAGAGTAAGTATTGTACTTTTTCTATAAAAAATTTTCTATAAGGACTATGAATGTTTCAAAAAAAAATATATGTACTAGTATTAGTTGGATTTTTAGCCAACTCTTCACTATGTGCCATGGATATGGATAGAGTTAATGCTTTAGCTGCTCAGTTTTCTGGACAAATCGCTTCAACAAAAACTCCTTCTGTTGAAGCTGTTGCTCCTATTGCCAAAGTTATCGCACCAGTTGTTGAGACTGCAGCACCAGTAACAAAAGTAGAAGAACCAATTGTCGAAGCTGTTACATTACCAACAATAGAAGCTGTAGATGTTAATATTCCAGTAAAAGTTGCGATAATAGCAGCTACCGTTACTGAAGAGTCACTAGGACTTAGAAAAACCAATCTTTATGCCGAAGAATCTGAAACTATTGGAGAAGCAACATCTTATGGAAAAGCAGCCGCTGGTAGTTCAAAACTATTTGAGAGAGCATTTGAAAATGCACCGCCAATGATTCCACATGATGTAGAAGGTATGCTTCCAATCAAGATAGGTAACAATTCTTGTACAGGTTGCCATATGCCTGAAGTTGCACCTAGCATGAAAGCTACTGCAATTCCTGCATCTCATTTTGCATCTTTTAGACCGACAACAGGTATTGGATCAGATGGTAGAATTACCAAAGAGGGCATGGGTGTTGATAATACAAGTGATCTTAAAATAGTTTCACATAAGCTTGATAAACTGAGTGGAGCGAGATTTAACTGTTCACAATGTCATGCACCACAATCTACACAAGCACCACTTGTTGGAAATACATTTACACCTGATTTTAGTGTAAATGGAGCAAAAAGTTCAAACCTTATTGATACCATGAACGAAGGTGTAAAATAAATGGACGAAAGCAGAAGAGGATTTTTTAAATCCTTTTCCATCCCCTTTTCTGAAAAAGAAGAACAAGTGTGGCAACCGATAAGACTTCCCTACAACAAAGACAAAACTCTTTTTGAAACAGTATGTGTTACTTGCGAAGACAAACCATGTATCCCAGTCTGCGATGAAAATATTATCAAAGTTTTAGATGATGGTTCAGTTTTTTTAGATTTTTCAAAAAGAGGTTGTACCTATTGTGATGCATGTGCTGAAGCATGTAATAAAGAAGTTTTGATCTTAGATGAAGAAATTGATAGAATTGAGGCGCATATCAAACTGGATATGACAAAATGTATGGCTTGGAATGGCGTCATTTGCTCTTCATGTAGAGATGTATGTTATGATAGAGCTATTAAGTTTTTAGGCATGTTAAGACCTGAAATAGTTTATGATAACTGCACAAATTGTGGTTTTTGCATCGGAGTTTGTCCTTCGTATGCGATTTCAGCACTCTCAACAACAAAGGAAGCATCATGAAGAAAATTTTATTACTCACATTTGTATTTATATCTGCCTTAATAGCTCGTGATATTACGCCAGAAAAAGAGATAAAGATGCAGGGTAATGTCATGGATATGACCATTAAGGGTAATTTACTTTATGTCGGTACAAATGAGGGAACTCTTGATGTTTATGATATGGAAAATGAAAAATTTATAGAAAAAGTACAACTAAAAAAGATTCATGATTTTATGGATGATCTGATGAATCCAAAAGTTTACTCTGTTGATATAATAGGCGCTAAAAAGTTACTTCTTGCAGAAGGAGAAAAAGGTGCTAGGGAACTATATATCAACGAAAACAATACCACTACAAAGGTAATCTCAGGCGAAGCAAAACTAATGATGCAAAAAGCAAAGTTTATTGATAAAACTCATGTTTTTTTAGGGCTTTTGAGCAATGAAATAGTTCTATACGATTTAAAAACAAAAAAATCACTTTACCTGATACAACTAAGCCAATCTAAATTTTCGGATTTTGCACTAAATGAAGATAAAACAGAAGCTGTTATCGCATGTGAGTCAGGTATCAACTACCTTGTAAATGTAAAAGATGGAAAAGTTATCAAAGAGTTAAAAGGTGGGAATAAAGATAATGTCTTTAAAGTCTCTTTTAAAAATGGTAAAGTATCAGCAGCAGGTCAAGACCGTATTGGAGCCGTTTATAATGTAAATAGCGACGATATACAGATGTTTCATGCACCGTTTTTAATCTATGCAACGGGTCTAAGTTCTGATGCTAGTCTTGCAGCTTATGCATTTGGTATAGATAATGAAATTGCGATTTTTAACTTAAGTAACAATGCAAAAGTATATAATCTAAAAGGGCAAAAAAGTACCCTTAACAGCATTATCTTTTATGATAAAGAGACCCTTTACTCTGGAAGTGATGATAAATTTATAATGAAATGGAGTTTAAAGTAATGAATGTATCAAGTATAGTAGTACAAGTAATGCCTCAACATGTGGATGATGTATTGGAAATTTTAAAAAATGCTGAGTTTTGTGATTATCACTATCACGACAAAGATATGGGAAAAATTATCGTAACTGTTGAAGGTGAAAGTGTTGATGATGAGATAAGAAATCTTAAGATCATTCAAAGTGTTCAACATGTCATTGCAGCAGATATGATGATGAGTTATAGCGAAGATGAGTTAGATGCTGAGATTAAAAAACTTGAAGCAAGTGATCCAGTACCTGCGATGTTAAATGATGACACACTCAGAGCTGAAGATATCGTCTATAATGGTGATTTGAAAAAGAAAATTTTATAAGGAGCTGTCATGGATACCTCATTTGATATGTTTTTAGAGACAGAAGTTCCAGATCACGAACTTATCATCTCAAGAACGGATTTAAAAGGCAATATTACCTATGCCAATGAAACTTTTGCGATGATTAGTGGTTATGATCCTGATGAGCTTATAGGTAAACCACACAATATCGTCAGACATCCAGATATGCCAAGGTCTGTATTTAAGGAACTTTGGGAAACACTAGGGCGAGGAGAAAACTGGCAGGGTTTTGTCAAAAATAGACGAGAAGATAGTGGTTACTATTGGGTACATGCTGAAATTTCAGGGGTTTACAAAGATGGTAAATTAGTAGAATATAAATCGCTTCGTACACCAATCGAGCGTGAAACAAAAATCAATATGCAAAACAAATATGATGATATGAGAAAAAAAGAAGAGAAAAGTTCACGAGTAGTGATAAATGTAAGTGATGAAAAGCTTGCAAAGATCAAAGAGATAATTGGCTAATTACTCTATCCCTTCAATTGAGAGCGTTTGATACCTTAATCTTTCAAGCTCTCTTTTGAGATGTGCTCGCTCCTCTTTCAAAGCTGTATATTTATGGTACATTTTATTGATATCTTTTGAATTATAGTAGATTTGATTACTGATATATACTTTTGGCAAAAGAATCAAAAGTGCTAAAAAAACACAGAAAAAAGCCAAAAGAAGTGTTTTAAAAGAGATATCTTTTGGGCGATTTTGCTCAATATCAAAGTCGTTTAAAAGCTCATCTCTAGCGTTAATCAACTTTAAAGACTCTAAGTTTTGAACTTCTACTTCTTGGATTTTCATCTATCTCTCTACTTGTTGGTATTATTGGTTTTTTAGTAACAACCTTCCCGAAGGCGTGGTCATTTCCACAAGAGCAACGCATCGCTTCACGAGGACATATGCAACTTTTACTCCACTCTTTAAAATAGGTTTTTACCATTCTATCTTCCAAAGAGTGAAAAGAGATTATAGCTACTATTGACTTATTAATATTTAATTTTCTAATAGAATTTAACAATCTTCTTAATTCTCCTAACTCATCATTGACCTCAATTCGTATGGCTTGGAAAATTAAAGTTGCTGGATGGAGCTTACGACTATAAAGATGTTTTGCTAAAAAATCAGCTAACTCTTGGGAGCTCTCAAAAGGTTGATTCTCACGATATTCTATGATAATTGAAGCAGCTTTTTTATACTCACTTACCTCTCCATACTCCTTAAAAATACGCTCCAGATCCTCTTTTGAATAATTGTTAACTACTTCTTTCGCACTTAATTCTGAGCTTTGATCCATACGCATGTCAAGGGTGTTGGAATCAAATCCAAAACCTCTATCACTTTTATCAAGTTGTAGTGAAGAGACTCCAATATCCGCTAAAATACCACAGATATTCTCAGGACATTCAACGCTATTTATAACATCAGAAAAACGCCCTTTTAAAAATTGAACTCTATCTTTAAATCGTTCTAATCTCTTTTTTGAGAATTCTAAAGCTTCAATATCTTGATCAATACAAATCATATTAATATGTGGATTTGCCACTAAAAGTGCTTGACTATGTCCACCATACCCTAGCGTACAATCAACAATAACCCCCTGCTTTACCTTTGAAAATGTATCTAAAACTTCTTCTAATAAAACAGGTTTATGTGGTATATTTAAATCATTCATACAGTATAATACCCCAACTTTGTTAAAAGGGTAAAAAGTGCTTGAAAACCATCTTGTAAATGAATTAAAAGCCGTCTCTCTTTCAATGTTCCGCAAAAATTTTTTAGGTATTTTTCACGGTTCAATCTCTGCAAAAATTGAGAATAATATTTTTGTAATCAATAAAGCAGACTCTATTTTTGATGAGTTAACTAATGATGATTTTGTAGAACTTTATGCCAATAAAGATTATAGATGGAACTGTGCGAGTCAAGATTCGGACATACATCTACATATTTATAACAACATCAGTGAAGCAAAATATATATGTTATACAATGCCACCATTTACAACTTCCTATGCACTAACCCATGAGAAAATTATTCCTAGAGATTATTTTGGAAAAACCATTCTTGGAGAAAAAGAGATTTATAACCCAAAAAATTTCGATACTTGGTATAAACGTGCTCATTTAGAAATATATGAACACTTAAAAAAATATAATACAGACACAATGATTATCCGAGGATATGGAGTATATGCCTATAGCAGGGATCTTACTGACTTAGTAAAAAGAATAGCAATACTTGAAAATAGCGTCAAACTTTTACACTATTCTGGCATCAATGATAGCAGTAGAAACTTTAGTTTGTCATAAAAAAAACCAGTATTTCTTAAAGTATATTGAAGTAATACTTTAAGAAATATAACTTATATAAGAATCAGTCAAAGTTATAATGTATTTAAACTTATTAGAATATAATTGTTTTTTTATTGTATTAAAATAAGGGTTGAGAATGATTTCATGGATGCAGAAGCATAGAAAATATTTAGTTGTTACTATTTGGATTAGTACCATTGCATTTGTAGGTGCAGGTTTTGTTGGCTGGGGAGCATATAGTTTTAGCACAGACAAAGCAAATGCCGTAGCAAAAGTTGGAGAGATAACCATAACAGGTAAGGAGCTCCAATCTTCCTATAACAACATTTATAGCTATTACAACCAAATGCTTGGTGGAAAACTCACACAAGAAAAAGCTGATCAACTCAATCTTCAAAATGTAGCACTTAATCAATTGATACAACAAACACTTCTTTTAAATTATGCTGATGATTTAGGTATTGTAGCACTTGAGGGTGAAGTACTTGCACAAATACAGGATATTGACAACTTCAAAAAAGAGGGTGTTTTTGATAAAGATACTTATTTTAAGACCCTAAAAGCGATTAACAAAAAAGCAAAAGATTTTGAAAACGATATTGAAAAAGAGATCATTATCAAAAAATTAAACACTGCACTTCAAATGCCTTATACAGAGCTTGAGTTAGAGACACTAGGCGCTTCAATATATCTAAAAGATAAATTAAATGTAAAACTTGTTGATATACAAAATAGTGATATTAATATCAGCGATGAAGCATTAAAAAGTTATTGGAACGATCACAAGACAGACTATATGAGTGAAAAAAGTTATACAATTGAGCAGATAAAAGTGAACTCAGCAAAAATGATAGTTGATGAAAAAAGCATGGAAGAGTTTTACAACGATAACAAACATATTTTCAAAGGTGACGACGATAAGATTCTAAGCTTTGAAAACGCAAAAGAACATGTAAAAGAAAAAGTTCAACTTAAAATGGCAAAAAAAGAGGCACTTAAAAAATACCTTGCTTTTAAAGATGGTAAACTCCAAGCAGATGAGACCCGTACCCTTACCGCTACAGATAGTGACATTCCTCTTGATAAAATTATCGCTTCAAAAGTGGGTTCTTATATCAAAGCAATTGAGCTAAAAGATGGTTATATCACTGCAAAACTAACCGCTATCAA
>DQTU01000158.1 GCA_015662615.1 Campylobacterales bacterium
AAATCTGCAATATACCCCTGTTTGTGGTAGTAGCCTCTCATCTCATTAAAGACTTTCATAAAGACATTTAAGATGGCATCATCTTTACGATTTATAGCCCCTGTATCTGCCTTTTGATCAATGTTAAAAAGAATAGTTTCAGCTTTAATTGAGAGAGCTTTTTTTATGTTTGCTTTTAAAAGTTCATCTTCAATCTTTTCTAAAAATATTTTGCCAATATCTTTGGAATCGACCCTTTTTGATGATAGAATATAAGATAGTATCTTTAGCAAGTGTGATTTACCAGATCCAAAAAAACCGGAGATCCAAACACCTACACTTTCAGTTTTTTTTCCAATAGTGCTACTATATTGATCGAAAAATTGATCAAACTTCTCTGTCAGCTCTTTTGTTACGACATACTCTTCTACCTCTTGCAATATAGCTTCATCACTAAGATTATCAGCCTTTATAACACCTTCTATGGAGCGATGAATATCTTTTTTAAATAGCTCTTTGATCATAATAATCCTTACCCTGTGGAGTAGTGTTCTAAGTTATTGGCACGGTAGTAGTTGTCATCTTCTATTTTTCCAAAAAGAGTTAAACGGCGACCATCAAATACTCCCGGAAAAAAGAGTAGCATTGGTCGATCTTTTATGCTATTTTGTAAATTATTAAGTATTGTATGTGAGCGTATGTAGGGATAGACTTTTCCTACACCACTTATGAGTACAAGCTTTGAGTCATTTGTATCATTTTTATCGTTTTCTTCGATTCTCTTTTCTATCTCAGGGATAAGATGATCTTTTGCATCTAAAACATTTTGTAAAGCACTAAATAGTCTGCTTTTTCCCATACTCTTTTCTGACGCTTTTATTCTTTCAAGTAGTTTTCTTTTTTGTAAAATTGTTATGGTAACATCATAAAGATCTATTTCAAGGGCGGTTATACCGTTTGTTTTTAGCCTGTTGATCAATATTTTTATCTTATTTGAAACTTCGTTTTCTTGTGCTGGGTTGTATGTGGAGATAAAAAATGGAATTTCGCCAGAGAGTCCTTGCAGGTTTAAAAACTTTTTAGAAGAGACCTGTTTATAGATAGTTTCAAACTTCAGATCAAGGTTTTCTATCTTCATTTTTGTAAACCTTTGTAGTACTCTATCTCACTATCACTCACAAGCATAGCTTTTAAAAGCATGATATCATCATTAATTAGTAAATGAATGATAGATTCTGAAAGTAAAGGTTTAGTTATACATGGATTTTTTGTACTCTCAATCAATCCAACTTCCGCCAATATACGATACACTACCTGACGCAACTTTTTTTGAGTTGTTTCAGAGATTGAACCAAGCTTTTGGGATATAGCCAATTTACTTTCAAAAAAAGAGTTATAGTCGCTTGATTCTATCTGATAATCAAATAGCAAGAACTTCTCTCTTACCACTTCAATGACAAATTCATAAATAAACCTATAACTCTTCAGGCAACCAACAAATGACAAAATCTTTAGATCCTCCATAGGTGCAGTATTAAAGTATCTAAGCTCATCTTCACTAAGTTTCTCAATACGCTTTTTTAGCTCACTATATATTCTCTTACGTGTAGCCAAACTATTTTTTTGAAGAAGATTCTCCTCTAAAACCTTCTGTTTAACCACTTCCCAATCTCTTGTCTGTTCAAAAAGAGTTGCCATCTCTTTTGTTTCATATGGCAAAAGAGAAGATGTTGTAAATGAAAGTGTATAATCGATGATCTATCTCCTTAGGTGAATATATGAACATCTAATTTTATCTTAAAGAGACTTCTAAAACCATTGACTAAAAACACTTTTGCTATTTGAATATTATAAGTTATAAGATGTTTCTATAAAACAGCTATATTCTATCAGAATTTTTTGTAAAAAATTATAATTGTGTCTATATTGTTAATAAATATATTGTACAGAAGTGGTAAAAGATAATAGAAAGTTAGTAGTTTTTCAGAAAAAAATACTATTTTTTCTGAAAAAATAAAAGAGATAAAATGAGACAAAGTTCCTATAAAAAGGTACTTTCAATAATTTATATGGTTACAGCAAGGGTAAAATTTTTCAAAAATAACTCTATTTCATCCTTTATAAGAAAATATAGAAAGTTTTAAGCCCACTTTCCAAAGGCAGTTGCGTTAAGTCAATCT
>DQTU01000280.1 GCA_015662615.1 Campylobacterales bacterium
CTAAAAGTTTACCTTTTGCAAAATGACTTCTCGCATAAAGTAGAGTGGATTTTATATCCACAAGAGCATCTAGATACTCGATCTCTTTATCCTTATCCAAAGCATCCATGAGTGTTTCATTCTCTACGCCATTTACCCCCATCGCCAGAGCGTTGATCAATTGCCATGCAGTTAAAGCCAAGTCTGTTAAGCTTTGGAGTTATTTCTCTATACTCTCCACGACTAAAACCTGCTTGATGGAAAAGTACGATAAATGGAGTGTTCTTGTCGGTATGAAGTATGTATAAATCTGCTGTAATTTTTACACCGTCAGATGATGGAAATGTTATGGTTTTGAAATCAGAACTTATGAGTGTTGTTGCAAAAAACAGTAGTAAAAAGATTACAGTTTTTCTAAAAATCATTGATATCCAAACTTGATTTTGCATAATTTGAGACATTACTTTCAAAGAAATTACTCTTTATATCATTGATATTTAGATGTTTGGTCACTAGCTTTTGGAGATAAGTTGTACTACTTTGGGTAAATATAGGATCTAAGCCAATTTTTGTAAGTCTATCATTTGCATAGTTATGTACGGTTTGTTCCATCAACTCTTCGGTTAGTCCCATGATAGGATAGTTTTCAAGTAAGTATTTCCCATATTCTAACTCTATATCTACTGCGTCTTGAATCATTTCGTAAGACTTATCAAGCGTTTTTGTTGCTATTTTATTCTCTTTTTGGATAGTTTTAAAGATGTTTGCAAAGAGTGGTAAATGCGTATTTAGTTCGTCTCTAGCAATAAATTGTATCATGTCTCTCGCACCAGGTACTTTATCACCCAAAGTGTAGATATAGCTAAATCCTAATAGAAAATAGACACCTTCAAGATTGACACTCGCCATGGCACTTAAAAGCATCTCATCCACAGAAGTTCCACCGATATAGCTTGCAAATTGTTCTGCGATTCTGTTGTTTTTTCTATTTAGTGCTTCATCATGTTTGTAGAGGTTAAAAACTTCATCAGAGTTTCCGCAAGCGTCTAGAAGTACTGCGTAACTTTTGGAGTGGTTTACCTCTTGCATGATTTGAAGAGATAGAGTTGCCTTTACCAGTCGGTTGCTTGCCAGTCTTCTAAAGTCGCTTAGATACTCTTCTTGGGCACTATCGTTAAAACTAAGTTGTGCAAAGGTTAATTTGTAAATCGCTTGTTCGTTTTCTGTGAGATTTGCAAAGTTTTTCTTTTCGGTTGAAGTGTTTACCTCTGATGGGAACCATGTGTTGGCATTCATAAGGTCGTAGATATTACTGTCCCATTGGTATTTTGAGCGGTTAAAATCCACAAAACCTGTTGGATTCCCACCAAAGATCTTTTCATCTAAAATATCTTCACCGTTTGGGTTGTAGTAGTGTTTTGAGTTCACTTTTATCCTTTGTTCTTTTTCATAAAAAATTTATATTTATCTTCTGAAGCCTTGACAATCGGTATAACATTATACCTTTCAAAAATATCATATCCTAGTTTAAGATTTACCCAAAATGGATACCACTTATCTGTAGTATGTTGTGCCATGTTATGTGCGGTCATTTTAAATGGAAATATATGTACTTCAAAGCTTGATTGACCATTTTCTAGTGCATTTTTTGCCATGTTATAGATCTCTTCGATTTGTCTGTTTTGCATAGCATAACACCCCGTAGAGCTACATTTACCATGTATCATTAGATAACTTCCTGTCCGTTTTTGGTATTTATCATATTGATTTGGAAAGCCTAAATTTAGGGCAAGATGATACTTACTGTTTGGTTTGAGCTGTTTTTTTGTTATTGTGTAAAATCCCTCAGGGCTCTGTTTGTCACCTTGTTTTAGTTTTGGACCTAATTCTCCTGAATAGGCACAAACAGGATAAGTTTTACAGAGTTTATATCCTTCACCCACTTTAACCCAAATTTCAAGTAATTTCTCTTCTTTGAAGATTCTCATAAAGATCGGGTCACCGACTTTTGCACCGATATTTTGAAGGCTTTTTTCTAAGCTTAAGATTTTTGGCTTTGATTTTACCTTAACAATTTTTTTCACTTTTGTCTGTATTGGCACTTTTTGGGGTGTTGTACATGAAGCGGTAAAGATAAGTAAAATTGTGAGTAAAATTATATTAAAAAATTGCATATATCATTTTATCAAATCATACGATATAATATACTGAAAAATAGGAAGTAACATGTTTCTAAATAAGAGAGGATTAAAATGGAAGGCTTTTTAGGAACTCGTGGGGATTTTATAGTAGATTTTGTCATGACCGTGTCAGGGTTTTTACCATTTTTACTACTTTTTACTTTCTATTTGGCGGCAAATGGCAGACATGACGCACATAAATATTTGCAAATTACACTTTTTAGTATCGTTACACTTCTTGTTTTAGCTTTAGAGTGGGATGTTCGTTTTGGTAATCTTTCAGGGATAAGCAAACAAAGTCCCTACGCAGGTACAACTGAGTTAATGGTAGTTTTTATAGTTCATCTTTTCTTTGCACTTACCTCATTTTTTGGCTGGTTATGGCTTATCATAAAATCAACAAAACGCTACCCCACATTTTTTGATTTTAACCATAAAAAATGGGGTAAAATCATCTTTTGGGATATTGTTCTCATGGCAGTTACGGGGTGGATGCTTTATCTGATGAGTTTTGCTTCTTGAAAGAAGTCTGATTTTTTCACAAATATTTGTTACAATAAATTAGGATTTTAGAAATGGAGAATGGTATGAAGAAAATTGTGAATATTCTGCTTGGAGCAATGATTTTTATTTTTGTAGGGTGTGGTACTACTGGTGAAAACCCGCAAGGTGCTGTGGGGAATTATCAAACTTTTGGTAGTCAGAGCTTAAGCGGTGTTTGGAATATGTATTATGATAAAGCATATAATGGTGATATAGATACAAATAATGTAAGTGCTATATTAGAGTTTGATGAGTATGGAAGTATATATTCTTTATCTTCAACCACTTCAGTGGCAAAAGAAAAAGTTGCAACATATGATTTAATTTCAGATCAAGAGATTAGATTGACAGGTGCAATCGGTACAGCAACCGTTCAGTATTTGCAAGCACATGAGACTGACAATAGCTGCTTTTATGTTAGAACTACTTACAATAATCAAGCAGAGACAGAACTATGGTGCAAAAGAGTAATATCTGATGATACGGTAAATAATGATCAATATGGTGTAATTCCCCCTATAACACAAGGGACTGGTGATAATGTTTATATCACATCTTATTTTTTCCCTTATGAGACTTTAAGAGATGGTTATGCGTATAAAGACTATCTAGTTACTATGATGGATGCAAGTGGATATATGACAGATCAAAACACTATTGTAAAACACTATTTAGAAGGCAATAAAAATGGTAATGGTGATTCAATTATCTCTGTATTTCAAGATAATAGTCTGATAAAAAAGAGTATTATAGAGGAAAATTATGTCTCTGTGAATACATATAACTTGCAAGGTATCTCTACAGGAACTGAACAATATGCACAATATATGAGAGTTAATGAAGATCTCCTTCGTAATGAAATGGGTGCTTGTATATTAAAAGAGAAAATAGATAATTTGTCTTTAAGTGAAATAATTCCAGCTCAAGCAGACCCTTATAGAAGTGGCAGTGTTACTCATTATACTAATGTTTTACATTTTTACTGTGGTACAAGTAACGGAACTAAAATTGATCGTTATTATGCTGATGCCTATGGTGAAATTGTAGAGATATATCATTACAATGATGGTTCTATTGGATATAGTGTATTTGATAAGCAAACGGATCAGAATCCATAATGAAAAACTTAAGGGCACCTCTAAAAACCCCTGATACTCATAAAGCCCGAAGGGAAGGCAAATAAAGCATAATCTTTAGCTATAAAATCTTTCGAATTACGAAAA
>DQTU01000165.1 GCA_015662615.1 Campylobacterales bacterium
TCAGAGTTTGTCATCTTTGATGATTTATCTGAGTAGTTTTTACCAAAAGTAGGCGTTAATTCAAAGGTATGTGTATCAGCAGCGAAGAGAGATGCTGCTGATAGTATGAGTGGTAAGATGATTTTTTTCATATTACTATTTTTGATTCACTATTAATTCATCAGACATTATTTTACCACCATATGTAAATGTCGCAGTTTTTTCTGGTGGAACATTATACACTCTAATAGTTGCCATACCATTACAACCTGTACTCGTGATAGTAGCCCCAGCACCAACACTTTCTCCAGAAAAAACAGGTTGTGATAAATAAACTTCTCTTGCAATCTTTCCAGAATCATTTTGCATTATTAAGAAATTTCCTGAACACTCTGTGTAGGTTGTTTTACTCTCATTTTTACAAGAAAAAGTAGCTTCTGGTACACCCGTACCTGTTAGAAGTACTTTTCGTGAGACACCTATACGGTTCTCATCTAGTCTGCTATTGGCATAGATAAAGATATTTTTACCAACCATAGCCGGTGTATATCTAAGTTCGGCATACGCTACACCATCTTCAATCTTTGTCACTTCAAAGGATGAAGCAGCGGCATTCATGATAGTTCTACGACACTGATCATAACGATACTCATCACCTATAACATAACTCACACCACTAACATCATCCGCTACATCTAAATCATACACTTTTAGTTTTGAGTCCCCTAAAACTTTTTCAATATCCCAACCACCTAAGTTATAAGGCTTATGCTCTTTTTTATTGGCTAAAACTATCAAAGTATCTAAATTACTAATATGGCTATTTATTTTATCACTAGCATTTGCATCAAGTGTAAATTCACCGCTTCTTTTATTTAATGTGGCTTTTTCATCTTTTTCATTATAATCCACAGTTCGATCATAGGTAAAGTATGTAATTGTTTCGTTATCTTCATTTGTAAATGTACTTGAACCTGTTTTACCAAAGTCTATTTTAGAAACCTTGCCAGCTACTGTTGTTGGCAAAGTTTGTGAATTAGCTAAAGTCAAATCACCATTTACACCACCATCATATGCTCTTGAATAAAGCTTAGGATTACTAATCACACCTGTTTGGATATTGGTGCCATCTTTGGCTTTATTACCATAACTATCCACAACATGTATCACATACTTTTGGATAAATAACCCTTTACCATCATACGAAGTTGCATAAGGAACTATCGCCATACTTGAACTTCTATTTTTTTCTATCGCAATAGGAAAACTTTTTGTTAGATTTATATCTGTATTATCGATAATCGCATTAAAATTCATTCTAACTTGACCAGAAAGTGAAGAACTTTTAATAGCGATATCACCTGTTGATTTTGCACCATTTGGAAACTCTATGCTACCCCCATGTCTGCCCATAGGATCAAAAAATTCTGCATATTTTTTATCAATATCAAATTTCAAGTATTTAACAACACTGTCATCTGCAGGTTTTTTTGTAAAAAAGTTTGTGATTTCATAATGTACATTCTGTGTCTGTCCCGCAGTCATAGAATCAAATTCAGGAGTAAATTTTATACTGTATGTGCCATTTATAGTTTTTATCTCAGTCGTACCATTCGTATCTGTTTGATTAGCGTCAGCTATGCTACCCCCAGTGTTAGGTGTTTCAATCGGTATGAATGTAGCTGGACCATCAGTCACAACACCATTACTTGGTTGATTATCATCAACAATACCGCTATCCCCATGCCTATCATATCTATCCGTACTCTCACAAGCACTAAAAGTAAGTAGTGCCGCCATTGCGATACTGCTAAATGCTATATATCTCTTTTTCATCAAAAGTCTCTCCCCTTATAAAGTCATTTTGACAAAAATCGACTATTAAGAAAAAAACTTTAGAAAAATGAATATTTTACAATTTAA
>DQTU01000286.1 GCA_015662615.1 Campylobacterales bacterium
AGATGTACCTTTTGTCTATGGTGGTTCAAGTGGTGTAACCGTAGATGCTAAAACGTATAAGGCTGGTCAATTTGACTGCAACCATAATGATCCAGATGCAAATAAACAAAAATATTGCAAAGCTCTAACCGAATAAATCTTATAACTGTCTCGATTTGAGAGGCAGTTAGCAAACTACTCAAAAACAATTTAAAAAAGATATAATACAAATATTCTTTATTTTCATAGTCTATTTTGGGAATGCAAATCTCTATTTTTAGGGTTTTATTGGAAGTGGAAGCTTCAGCTCCACCGTTAGAAACAGTTGAAATTATAGATATGTTTTTTAGTTTTTTACATTCAATCGTTTTAAAAACTAAAAATATACTTATTATGCAAGCATTAAACCTATCGTTATCAATAGCTCGGATATGTGCTATCAAAGCATCTGAATCTTGATGTAAGTTTTCTCTTTTTTTTAATTCTGTATCTTAACGGTTGTGCTTGATCGATAAGTTTTGTGCTAAATGGTATGATGATGGTTGTTGGATAGTTATTGTCATTTATATAGTTACTTTGAACCACTAGGACTGGTCTCATATTTATATGTCAAATAAAGATATTATTAAGAGAAGATAATCGTAATCTAGATATACTAAAGTTAGATAATAATATTTTAGGAGCAATAATCTACTACCACCACATAGCCATCATCGGCTCGCCATTATCTCCACTCACTTACGAACATGACAAAATCATCGAAATAGGCACGCTTGTTGAAGTAAATCTTAGAAATAAATTAGTTCAAGGAATTATTTATTCACATTGTGAAAAACCTCAGTTTACATGTGAAAAAGTCAAGACAATATTGGATTTTTCTTTTAATGAAAAATATATGAAAATCATTAAATTTATAAGCCAATACTACTCATGTTCACTTGGCGATGCAACAAAACTTTTTATCCCATTTAAAGAACAAACTCCTACAGGAACCCAAGAGATAGAGACAGAGATAGAACTCTCAACCGAACAACAAAAAGCTTATGACTTTGTTTTGACCCATAAAACTTCACTTCTTTTTGGCGACACAGGCAGTGGAAAAACTGAAATCTACATGAAGTTTTTTGAAAAGATGATAAATGAGGGAAAATCCTCTATCTTTTTGATGCCAGAGATTTCGCTAACTCCTCAGATGCAAAAGAGGCTTAAAAATCATTTTGGCGATTTGGTTGAGATTTGGCACTCAAAAGTTAGTAAAAAAAAGAAAGAGAAGATTTTAGAGGGGATAAGAAGTGGGGATGTTAAAATTATCGCAGGTGCTCGTTCATCTCTGTTTTTACCACTTGAAAATATCGGCTTGATAGTCGTTGATGAGGAGCATGATGATAGTTATAAAGCTTCAAATAGACCTCGTTACCATGCTAGAGATACCGCAATTTATATGGGGCAGGTTTTAGGTGCAAAGGTTCTTTTAGGTTCGGCTACACCATCTTTGACCTCTTATCATAAATTTCCACATTTTAGACTTTTAGGGACTTTTTTTGAGGGCTCAAAAAAGATGAATTTTATTCCTGAGAGTGCAGAAATTGCTCCTATTGTTTATGAGGAAGTTGAGAAAGTTTTAGCCCAAAATTCTCAAGCAATTATATTTTTACCAACACGGGCAAATTATAAATACCTTACATGTTTTAAATGTGGAAAGTATGTTGAGTGTCCATTTTGCAGTGTTGGCATGAGTATCCATCTTGAACGAAATGCACTTAGATGTCACTACTGTAATTATCTTGAACGTATCCCAAAAGTGTGTCCAACTTGTTGTAGTGAGAGTTTGAAAAGTAATAGGATAGGAACAGCTCAAGTAACACACGAGTTAACTGAAATGTTTCCAGATAAGTGTATCGTAAAGTTTGACCGTGATGAAATTACTACCGAGACAAAACTTAAAAAGGTGCTTAAATCTTTTAATGATAAAGAGATTGATATTTTAGTGGGGACACAGATGCTTAGCAAGGGGCATGACTATCATGATATCAAGCTTGTTGTGATTCTTGGGATTGATACGATATTGGCGATGGCTGATTTTAGAGCAAGGGAGAGGGCTTTGAGTCTTCTACTTCAAGTCGCTGGACGCGCAGGGCGAAAAGGTGAAGGGAAAGTTTTGATTCAGACAAGTAATCGTGAGTTTTTTGAACATTATATCAATGATTATGAACTATTTTTAAAAGATGAATTGCCATACCGACGAGACCTATATCCTCCGTATAAAAAGTTGATGAAATTTTTAGTGAGTCATAAAAACAAATATAAAGCGAAAGAGACTTTAGAACAATTACAATTGATGCTTGAAAATGTAAAAGATGTTGATGTTGTTGGTTTTGGGGAAGCACCGATAAATAAGATTGCCAATAAATTTAGGTTTCAAGTTTTACTGCGTTCTTCTTCGGCTAAAGCACTTTTGGAATTGGCACAAAAATGTAAAATTCCAAATGTAGAAATTGATATAGACCCCGTCTCATTTTCGTAAACACTCGGAAGTGTTGCTTTAGCTACACCTAACTGGTGGAACTAAAGTCTCCACTTCCTTTTAATCTAATTATTTTTTAGTATAATCTTCTCATGTTTGAAAGATACCCAACTAAAAAAATTTTCGTAGGCGATGTAGCTGTTGGTGGTGACGCACCTATCTCTGTACAATCGATGACATTTTCAAAAACTGAGGATGTGGAAGCGACCGTAGAACAAATTAAAAGACTCCATTTTTCTGGATGTGATATTGTGCGTGTTGCTGTTCCTGATATGAAGGCGGCACTTGCTCTAAAAGAGATAAAAGCTCAGATTTCTATGCCTCTTGTCGCTGATATCCATTTTAATTATAAATTGGCTTTGATTGCGAGTGAGAGTGTGGATTGTATCCGTATCAATCCTGGAAATATCGGTGACAAAAAAAGAGTTGCTGAGGTTGTTAAGGCGTGTCAAGAGCGAAACCTTCCCATTCGTATCGGTGTAAATAGTGGAAGTTTAGAAGCGCAGTTTGAAGATAAATATGGTCAAACTGCCAAAGGCATGGTCGAGTCCGCACTTTACAATATCAAATATCTTGAAGATTTAGGGTTTGAAGATATGAAAGTCTCTTTGAAAGCTAGTGATGTTCAACGAACGGTAGAAGCTTACAGAACACTTCGTCCATTGATTGATTATCCTTTTCATTTAGGGGTTACAGAAGCAGGTACGCTGTTTCACTCTACGATAAAATCTTCTATCGGTTTAGGTTCACTTCTGCTTGATGGTATTGGTGATACGATGCGTATCTCTATCACTGGGGAGCTTGAAAAGGAGATAGAAGTTGGTAAAGCGATCTTAAAAGATTCTGGACTTGTAGAAGAGGGGTTAAATATCATCTCATGTCCTACCTGTGGGCGACTTGAAGCTGATTTAGTAAAAGCAGTTGCTGAGGTGGAAGCGAGGACTAAACATATAAAAACACCTCTTGATGTTTCAGTCATGGGTTGTGTGGTAAATGCTATCGGAGAAGCCAAAAGTGCGGATGTTGCAATTGCCTATGGAAAAGGTAGTGGTTTGATTATGAGAAAAGGTGAAGTTGTGGCAAGACTTGAGGAGAAAGATTTAGTAGATAGATTTTTAGAAGAAGTTGAAAAAGCAGCAAAAGAGGCAGAGGAAAATGGGTGAAAATCAATTACATAATTTAAACATAGAGAGAGCAGTTTTAAGCTCAATTCTTTTTGACCCAAGCCTTTATGAAGATGTGGCTTCAAAGATTAAGCCACGGGATTTTTATCTGCCAGATCACAGAAGTATCTTTGAAGCTATGGAAGTTTTAGAGCGTGAAGATAAACCTATCGATGAAGAGTTTTTGCGAAAAAAACTACTTCAAAATGATAAGTTTAATGAAGATGTTTTTATTGAGATTATCTCTTCAAATCCACTCTCAAACTCAGCTGCGTATATCGATGAGATAAAAGAGAAAGCGGTCAAAAGAGAACTTATCAAACTCACAAGTGATATCAAAGATGTAGCGATTGATCAAGATCTTCCAAGTGATGATGTACTTGATATCATCCAGAAAAAACTTTATGAGATTTCTCTTGATGCTACGACAAAAGAGTTTCGAGACTCTCCTGAGATGGTAACTTCCACTATCGCCCATATCCATGAGATGAAAAAAAGAGGGAACAATGGTGTTATAGGTGTTGATACTGGATTTCGAGAGTTAAATGAATTGACTGCGGGATTTACTGAGGGACAACTTATCATTGTGGCAGCACGACCGGCTATGGGCAAAACCGCGCTTACGCTAAACATAGCTCAAAAAGCCCTAGATGATGGGCGTGGCGTGGCGATCTTTTCACTAGAGATGCCTGCAGAAGAGTTGATGCTAAGAATGTTAAGTGCTAAGACCTCAATACCTTTACAGAGTTTAAAAGTAGGGGATATGAGTGATGAAGAGTGGTCAAATCTTACGCGTGCAACAGATGAAATTGCTCGTCAAAAACTTTTTGTAGATGATGATGGAATGGTCAATATCAACCAAATGAGAAGTAAACTTAGAAAACTTAAGATGCAGCATCCTGAAATTTCTATCATGATTGTGGATTATTTGCAGCTTATGAGTGGAGCGGGTGGAAAAGATAGGCACTTGGAAGTGAGTGAAATTAGCCGTGGTTTGAAGCTACTAGCTCGTGAGTTACAGATGCCGATCATCGCACTTTCTCAGCTTAATCGTGGGGTTGAGAGTCGTCATGATAAGAGACCGATGCTTAGTGATATCCGTGAATCTGGGAGTATTGAGCAGGATGCTGATATTATTCTTTTTGTCTATCGTGATGATGTTTATAGGATGAGAGAAGAGCAAGAAAAAGAGAAAAAAGCTAAGGCTGAGGGGCAAGAGTATCGAAGTAATTATATCGATAAACCAGAAGAGGATACAGAACTTATCATCGGAAAAAATAGAAGTGGACCAATCGGTGTTGCAAATATTGTTTTTCAAAAGCGTTTTACACGATTTGTGGATAAGGGGAGTATCCCTGTTGAAATTGTGTATGAAAATGCGGATGATAATGCAAAAAACTCTAACTTTGAGATGCCTGCACTTTAGAAATTCTATGTTGTGAAAGAGAACCCACATGAGTTAAATCTATTTGAATCTAAAAAAGAGATTGTCATTTTTACACTTTTGATGATTTCTATTTTTGCATTTAATATCTATCAAAAACATAAACTTTTCACAGAAGTTACCGCTTCAAAATTTTACAAAACAGATGCTATTATCGATAAACAGTATCAAAAAACTAAAAAAACAGGTAAAACTTACCATGTGTTAAAAATTAAATCTGATGATGGATATAGTTTTTATACTACAAACTATGGGGATTTAAAAGATATAAGTGGACGATCTGTATCTATTGGTTTTATAACTGATAAGATTGATTTCAAATCTTTTGTCGCTGGGTTTTATGCACCTTCTTATGATATTAGGCTAGATGAAAAAGAGTATAGTTTTAAAGAAAATATTGCTTCATTTATAAAAGAGCAACATGAAAATGTGAAAATGAAAGAGCTGTTTTCTGCACTTTTTTTAGCAGAACCTATCTCAAAATCTTTAAGGGCGGATGTCTCTTTTTTAGGAATTTCACATTTGATTGCGATTAGTGGATTTCATCTTGGGGTTTTATTTACAATTTTGTATTTTCTGTTTCACTATGTTTATATCTATTTTCAAGACCGATATTTTCCCTACAGAAATATCAAGTTTGATTTGACGATTTTGATTTTGGTTTTACTTTTTGGCTATATGAGTTTGATAGGTTATGTTCCTTCTGTGGTTCGTTCCTTTGTCATGATGGGACTTGGGTTTTTTCTCTTTCATCGTTCTTTTAAAATTATCTCTTTTGAAGTGCTTTATGTGACAATTTTGTTTATCCTTGCCATCATTCCCGAGTTTCTTTTCTCTATCGGTTTTTGGTTTTCAATTTCTGGGGTTTTTTACATTTATCTCTTTTTACATCATTTTTCACATCTTGAAAATTGGCAGATATTTTTACTTCTGAATTTTTGGGTTTATATTGCGATGATTCCGATAGTACATTTTATATTCCCTGATTTTTCACTTTATCAGCTTTTTTCACCATTTTTAACAATGGCTTTTTCACTTTTTTATCCACTTGAAATGTTACTGCATCTATTGGGTATTGGAGATTTATTAGATGGTTTGGTTTTAAATCTTTTTGCATTTAAAGCTGAAATTTACAAGCTCCACGCTCCGCTTTGGTTTTTAGGAACTTATCTTTTTGTCTCAATCCTCGCCATATTTCATAAAAGCGCTATTTTTGCGATTTTGATACTTAATTTGCTTTTTTTTGTCTTCATTTAAATAATAACAGAGTTTAGCGCCAAAAAGAAAGATAATCCATGAGAGGTAAATCCAAATCAAAAAGAACATGATGGTACTAAATGAACCGTAAATTGTTGCGTAAGTTTTATTGAAAGTAACATAGAAGACAAAAAGTTGTTTTGAACCGAACCAAATAGCGGATGCTGCAAGTGAACTCAAAAATGCACTTTTAAAATAGACTTTTACATTTGGAGAGATATAATAAATTATAAAAAATATAGCCCATAAAATTAGGTATGAAGTAATGGAAATAGTATCAATTGCATCTGAATAGCCATAGTTTTGAACCAGTATGGTGGCTTTTAGAGATAGGAAAATTGAGA
Source organism: Campylobacterales bacterium (assembly GCA_015662615.1). Taxonomy (GTDB): domain Bacteria; phylum Campylobacterota; class Campylobacteria; order Campylobacterales; family QNZT01; genus SZUA-1433. Next base: position 6,712 of record DQTU01000286.1, read on the forward strand.
TTAAAAGCCCTATGGGAATAATGAGTGTAAGCACGATATAAATTAAGATAGAATGCAAAAAGTCTCGTGGAGTCTCTTTGAAAATTTTATTGATGACATACTCAAAATCATCAAAAAACATGATCGATACATAAAGTACAAAAACCACACCAATCGCTCCAAGGCTGGAGGTATTGCTCATAAATTTATCAATATTTTGTGAAACGCTTTCATGGTGGATAGGCATCAATGCACTAAAGATAAACTCTTTTAACATTGTGTAATATTCACTAAATTGGGGGAGCTTTGTAAATAAAAATAGGGAAATTAGAAGTACGGGGATAAGTGCTAAAGTGGTGTGAAAACTAAGAGATGAAGCATAATGCAAAAGATTATGGTCTATAAAGTACTCTTTCAAGGATTGCCGAAAAGAGCACTTTGGTTTCATGGTTATAGTCCCATCTTTCCTGGATTTAAAATATTTTTTGGATCAAATGCTTTTTTGATACTTTTAAATAGAGCAAGTTCAGCATCATTGAACGCGATATCCATAAAAGGTGCTTTGCTGAGTCCTATTCCATGCTCGCCGCTAAGCGTTCCACCCATCGCTACAACAAGTTTAAATACCTCTTCGATTGCTTTATGCCCCTCTTCAAGCTGTTTTGGATCACTTCCATCTACCATGACATTGACATGGATATTGCCATCTCCTGCATGACCAAAACATGGAACATTAAAGCCATATTTTTCTCCGATTTTATAAATCTCTTTCAGCGCCTCTGGGAGTTTAGATCTTGGTACTGAGATATCTTCATTTAGTTTTTTACTCCCATATATTGTGACACATTGTGAGACATTTCGTCTGGCATACCAAATCTTTTCTCTTTCATCTTTTTTATCTGCAACACTAAAAACACTACAGCCGTTCTCTTCAAAAGATTTTTGCAGAGTGTCGATTTGAAAAGCAACTTCTTCTCTTATATTTCCATCTACATCACCGATGAGAAGTGCGCCTGCATCTTCTGGAAGTTCCACTCCTAACTTCTTTTTTATGGCAGCAACAGAAAGTGCATCAATAAACTCCATAGCAACTGGATTTGCTCCGCTTGCAAGGGATTTAAAAACTGCGTTCATTGCATGTTCTACGCTTGGGAAAACTGCTAAGTATGAGGAAGCATATTTTGGTTTTGGAAGTAGTTTTAGAGTGATTTCTGTGATAACTGCAAGGGTTCCTTCACTAGCGATTAAGATGCCAGCAATATTGTATCCTGCTACATCTTTGATAGTTTTCTTTCCCGCTTGGATAATATCTCCATTTGCCAAAACTGCACGAAGTGCCATGACATAATCTTTGGTAATTCCATACTTTGCAGCGCGCATGCCACCTGCGTTTTCGCTGACATTTCCGCCTAAGGTTGAGTACTGTTCACTTGCAGGATCTGGTGGATAAAAAAGCCCTAATGCTTCAACATGATTTTGTAAATCCATGTTGATAACTCCTGGCTGAACAATGGCTAACATGTTCTTTTCATCGATCTCTAAAATCTTATTCATATGTTTTTCAAGTGCTAAAATGATACCACCATTTTTAGGAAGCGCTCCACCTGTAAATCCACTACCAGCACCTCTGGGTGTAATGATGATTTGATTTTCATTGCAGTATTTTAGTATCTCACTTAGATCCGCTTCATCTTTGGGAAATAAAACTGCATCAGGCTCATATCGCTCACGAGTTGCGTCATAAGAGTAGGCTATCATATGTGCTTTGTCGTCAAAGATATTCTCTTTGCCAACAATTTTCTCAAAGTTTTTGAAATGTTTTTTATTTAACATTTAACATCTTTTTATAATACCTGTCATAGTTATTGATGCCGTCGCCACCCATGAGTCCAAACATTCTTCCTTTGATCCCGTCTAGTCTACTGTAAAAAGGAACTTTCGGAGTGGTTTTTTGGGATGTTTGTGGGAGATCAGTACGTGCTAATATCTTAAAACTATTACAGTCAACGAAGTAACCTTTCCCTTCAACTGCAAAAAATAGAAGTGCATAACTGTTTTGAGAACACTCATTTGTAAAATCATCTTTTGTGGGAGTCGGCGTATAATCCACCGCTAGTTTTGATCCGAAGATATCAGGATGTATCCATTCGATATCATTAAATTTGCTTGTTACATATTGAAGCGTTTCGCTATCTGGTACAACCGCCATTGCTCTTTGGTAGAGGTAGTTTAGGATGATTGTATCTCCTTTTTTTGGAGTGATATTATATAAAGGTAGGGCACTTTGTTGAAGTCCTTTAAATTTTTTAAATTTTAAAACTGCTTCTCCCTGTTTTTTTGCTACAACTTCAACGGTTGCAACAATAGTCTTATGACTCTCATCAAATGCATGCAGTACAATACCACTTGAACCTACAGTAAAACTTGGACTATCTTTGATATAGAGGTATGTACCGTCTACTTTTAAAAGTGAAGTTTGAAATGGTAAAAAATTTGTTTTTGCCATAAGTGAAGTGAGTGAGATTATAAAAATTAGTGTAAAAAATCTTAACATTAAATGCCTTTGTTTGTTTTGAACAATTATACAATATTTATTTAAATTTTTAGTATTACTAGAGTATAATTCTATTTTACCTTTCTTAAGATGGAGAATATTTTTTTGACATATATTAGACTGATATTTATATTGCTTTTTTTTCTTCCATCACTTAATGCTTATAATTTATATGATAATCGTGTCGAAGATAAGATTTGGAAAAGTGGGGAGACGCTTTTAGGGTTTATGCAAGAGAATATGTTGCCTTTAAAACTCTATTATGAGATGGATGGTGAAGATGAAAAACTCTCTTCTGATATTCGCTCTTCTACGAT